>NZ_JBEPNF010000003.1:0-257973 GCF_040546085.1 Arthrobacter sp. UYEF21 | reverse complement strand
AAGGCCGGCCCCTTTCCAAGACAAGGAAACCGGCCTCGGGCCGTTACGGCTCAAACCTGAGGAACCCTCAAACAATTACCGACCCACGCACCTAGCCGCTACCCGCATGACAGGACCGGCTTCCCACCGTCGGCTAGGCTTCCCTGATGACCGCCGCCCTGACTTGCATCTGGCCACTGTTAGCACTGCAGCTGACCACACCCAGGCTGGTGCTGCGCCCCATCACCGACGACGACATTCCAGCCGCCGTCGCGGCGGCAGCCAGCGGAGTCCACGATCCCGCCATGAACCCCTTCAGCACCCCGTGGACGGAACTCCCCGCGGACACGCTGGGCACCAACATGGCGCAGTGGTACTGGCGCTGCCGCGGCCAGGCCACCCCCGAGGACTGGACTCTCCTCCTGGGCATCTGGCACGAGGGCCAATTCATCGGCTGCCAGGACATCGGTGCCAAGGACTTCGCAACTCTCAAGACCGTCAGCACCGGCTCATGGCTCAAGCACTCCGTCCACGGCCAAAGACTGGGCAAGGAGATGCGCGCCGCCGTCGTGCTCTACGCGTTCGACTGGCTGGGAGCCGAAGTCGCCGAATCGGAAGCCGCCGCCTGGAACGCCGCTTCCCTGGGCGTGTCCCGTTCCCTCGGCTACGAACTCAACGGCATCACCCGCCAGTCCTGGGGCGGCACCATGCGGGAAGTCCAAAAGGTCAGCGTCACCCCGGCAACGTTCAAGCGCCCCGACTGGACCCTCAAGGTGGAAGGCCACGAGCCGGCGGCGAAGTTTCTGAAGGTGACCTGATCGCACGACGCGGGCCCCGGGCCTTCTCGTAGGAGCGCATCGCGGCGCATCGGTCGCCGTAGGTCGCCCAGCGACCGGAGGGGTCCCCATACGACGTGTCTAAGCGACGGGGAAGGACCGTGGCCCGACGAACCAGGCCACGGTCCCGTACACTCCCAGGCCTAGATCTCGGCCCCTTCCAGCAGCTCCGTGACCAGGGCTGCGATGGGTGAGCGTTCGGAGCGGGTCAGGGTGATGTGGCCGAAAAGCGGGTGTCCTTTCAGGGTTTCGACGACGGCGGCGATGCCGTCGTGCCGGCCCACACGCAGGTTGTCGCGCTGGGCGACGTCATGGGTGAGGACGATTTTGGAGTTCTGGCCGATGCGGCTCATCACGGTGAGCAGGACGTTCTTCTCCAGTGACTGGGCCTCATCAACAATGACGAAAGCATCGTGCAGGGAGCGGCCGCGGATGTGGGTCAGCGGCATGACTTCCAGCATGCCCCGATCCATGACCTCTTCCACGACGTCCTGGCTGACCAGGGCGCCCAGGGTGTCGAAGACCGCCTGCGCCCAGGGATTCATCTTTTCCGATTCCGAGCCCGGCAGGTAGCCGAGCTCCTGGCCGCCGACGGCGTACAGCGGGCGGAAGACGATCACCTTGCGGTGTTCGCGGCGTTCCAGCACCGCTTCCAGGCCCGCGCAGAGGGCCAGCGCGGACTTGCCGGTGCCTGCCCGCCCGCCGATGGACACAATGCCGACGGCGGGATCCATCAGCATGTCGATGGCGAGCCGCTGTTCGGCCGAGCGTCCGTGCAGGCCGAACACGTCACGGTCGCCCTTGACCAGCCTGACCTGCTTGTCAGCGCCCACCCGGCCCAGGGCTGAACCCCGGTTGGAAAGCAGAACCAGACCGGTATTGACCGGCATTTCTGCGGCAGCCGGGATGAAGACCGGCTCGTGGCCGTAGAGGGTGTTGATTTCGTCCTCGCTGGCTTCCACCTCGGCGATGCCTGTCCAGCCGGAATCGCGCACCAGTTCGTTGCGGTACTCGTCGGCAGTGAGGCCCATGGCGGAGGCCTTTACCCGCATGGGCAGGTCCTTCGAAACCACGGTGACGTTCCGGCCCTCGTTAGCCAGGTTCTTAGCCACGGCAAGGATGCGGCTGTCATTGTCGCCACTGCGGAACCCGAGCGGAAGCACCTCAGCGGAGATGTGGTTCAGTTCCACCATCAGTGTGCCGCCGTCGTCGCCGATGGGGATGGGCTGGCCCAGGCCGCCGTGCTTCACCCTGAGGTCATCGAGCAGCCGGAGCGCCTTGCGGGCGAAGTAGCCCAGCTCGGGGTCGTGCCGCTTAGCCTCAAGTTCCGTGATCACAACTATGGGAACAATAACCTCGTGTTCGGCGAACCGGAGCAGCGCCCGCGGGTCCGAAAGCAGGACGGAGGTGTCAATAACGAAGCTGCTGATGGTGGCATCCCTTTCGGAGACAGCAAAACCGGCCGCAGCTTTCTTGGCCGCACCGGTTTTTGTGGTGGCTCGCGTGGTGCGAGAGGTAGCTTTCTGTCCCTCGGAAACGACCTCGGGCAGTTGTTCAGAAATAGCCACATCGACTCCAGCCCCGGGAACATGCCCGGAATTGTTATTGGTGAGGCGGTTCGGCCTGAAGGCCGGACTCGGCCTCCCATACAACCGGTGCGAAAATCCGCTCCATGTACTGGCCTCCCCGAACAGCCGGCGGTTTTGCCTGCTGATGGTTACAACGTAAATCCATGCCAAGTAGTTTCCGGAACCATCGCGCGGCGATTCTTGTTGCCGGCTTGTGAATTCAAGATTAACGGCCCGACGCCGGCGCACCGGCCGGATGCGCACCGCACCCCGGCGCCCTGCTCCGGTGCCGAACCGCCCGGCTCAGGTGCCGAAGCGTCGCTGCCGGCCGGCGTAGTCGCGCAGGGCCCGCAGGAAGTCCACCTTGCGGAAAGCCGGCCACAGGGCCTCACAGAAGTAAAATTCGCTGTAGGCGCTCTGCCACATCAGGAACCCGGACAGCCGCTGCTCACCGGACGTCCTGATCACCAGGTCCGGGTCGGGCTGGCCGCGGGTGTACAGGAAGCGGGAGATATCGTCCACGGAGAGGTCGTCCGCGAGCGCTGAGATGTCAGTGCCCTTGGCGACGGCGTCGTGCAGGAGTTCACGCACGGCGTCGACAATCTCCCGGCGTCCGCCGTACCCCACCGCAACGTTGACGTGGATTTTCTCGTGCACGGGCGTCCTGGCCGTCAGCTTGTTGAGCCGGTCCGCCAGGTAGTCGGGCAGGAGCTCCGGGGCGCCCATGGCGTTCACCGAGATATTGGCATCCTCATCGAGGCGGTCCAGGGTGTTGGCGATGATCCCCATCAGGAGATCCAGCTCTTCGGACGAGCGGCTCATGTTGTCCGTTGACAGCATGTACAGCGTGACCACTTTGACCCCAAGTTCCTGGCACCAGCCGAGGAATTCATGGATTTTGTCTGCGCCTGCCTGGTGGCCCTGGCTGGTGGGCGCATTGAACTGTTTTGCCCAGCGGCGGTTGCCGTCCACCATGACGCCGATGTGTTTGGGAATGCGGCCCCCCGCCATCTCCCGGAGCAGCCGCCTCTCGTAGAAGCCATAAAGGAACCCGCCCAATTCCACGAGATGACTCACCTGACTTCCGTTGCTGATCGACGGCATTGCACATCCTAGGCTACCGTCCGCGGGCGGGACCGATGCGCCGCGACGGGCTTCGGAGACCGTCACATATTGTTACCTGTGAGTAACTTAATCTGCGAAGGATATTCTGGAGGCATGAAAAGCCAGACCCCCGACGGCCGCCGGGCACCAGGCTCGGACGGCGGCCAGAGCCGTGTTGATGCCGCCGCGGTCCGGCTGGCCGAACTCCTCACGATCAAGCCCAAATGGCGTGGCTGGATCCACACTGTCGCCGCACCACTGGCCCTCGCAGCCGGCATCATCCTGGTGGCCGTGGCCCCCACCACCGACCGAAAAATCGCCTCGGCCATCTACGCCGCCACCGGCGTCCTCCTCTTCGGCATCAGCGCCATCTATCACCGTGGCAACTGGTCCCCCGCCGCCAAAATTGTCCTCAAGCGCCTTGACCACACCAACATCATGCTGGTGATCGCCGGCAGCTACACACCCCTGGCGTGGTCCCTGCTGGAGCAGCCCAAGGCCGTCCTGCTGCTCTGGGTCATCTGGTCCGGCGCGATTCTGGGCGTCCTCTTCCGGCTGTTGTGGACGGACGCCCCGCGCTGGCTGTACGTACCCATCTACATCGCTTTGGGTTGCGGATCGCTTTTCTACCTGCCGGAATTCTTCGCCGCCAGCGTACCGGCGGCCATCCTCATCTGCGTCGGCGGAGTGCTGTACATCACCGGCGCCGTTTTCTACGCGCTCAAGAAGCCCAACTTCAGTTACAAGCACTTCGGCTTCCACGAGCTCTTCCACGCCCTGACCGTCCTCGCCTTCGGCGCGCACTTCGCGGCGATCCTCATCGCCGTCCTCAGCTGACTGGACCCTGCCCCGCCATCAGCAGGAGCCGCGCCCGCAGGTCTGCCGGCGTGTCCACAGGATGTTCACACACCATGTTCCGGCACAAATAGGCCAACGGCGATCCTCCCGGACCAGCCGGCCTGCCTGCCAGCAGGGGTACAGGCTCCCCACCCGAAGGAGCGTCCGACGGCGGAACTTCCGCGCCGCCGTCGTCCACCACCGCTATCACCAGGCCAGGGCTGGCAGATTTCAGCAGTTCGCGGTGCAGTGCCGTCCTTTCAGGACTGTGCGGTCCGACGACGGCGGCCTCCACCGGGCCCGCGAGGGCCGCCTGCGCGGTCGCCAGAAGCCAGCCAGCCGCCCGCGGCGCCCGGCCCGCCAACGGAGGCAGGAGCGCGAGTACCTGGCCGGCGAGTTCGCGGTGCACCGCGGACCCAGAGAGGGCTCCGTAGCTGAGCAGAACCCCGGCAAACGCCGCGGCGCCGCTGGGGGTGGCGTTGTCGAAAGGGTCGAGTCCGGCCTGGCCGCCCTGCGCCGCCCGGACCTGGCCGTCTCCCCCGGCGTTGTCCACCAGGCGTCCGGCCACCACAAAACGGCCGGTGGCCGCCTGCACCAACTGTTCGGCGAAGCGGTACCAGCGAGCCCGGCCAGTGACGGCATAGAGGGCAAACATCCCGTCGGCGCAAAACGTGTAATCCTCGAGCAGCCCCTCAATCCCCCGGGCGGTCCCAGCGTGCGAAACCCTGACCAGCCCTGAAGTGGCCGGCTGCCAGTGGACACGTTCAAGGTAACCGGCGATTGACTCGGCCGCGGCCACCAAGTCTTCCCGGCCCAGCACTGCTCCGGCTTCTGCGAGGGCAGCAACGGCGAGCCCGTTCCAGCCGGCCACCACCTTGTCGTCACGGGCAGGCTGCGGCCGCAGGTTCCTGGCGGCCAGCAGTGTGGGGCGGGCCCGGCGCCACAAATCCTCTTCGGCAGGGTCCAGACGCCGGGCCGGGTGCAATGGCGAACCGTACGCCGAGACGGTACCTTCCTGGCCCACATTCATCAGCCGGGCAACGGCTGCCCCGTCGGCGGCGCCCAGCGCCTTCCGCAGGCCCTCGTTGGTCCACAGGTAGCTGGCGCCTTCATGGTGTTCACCGTCCATCACCGAATCGGCATCGCGGGACGACGCGAGAGCCTCCGGCTGCCGCACGCCAGCGCCGACTCCGTCACCCTTAGCGCCGGCTTTGCTGTCCTCGCTGTCCTTGGGGCCGAGGCCGAGGGATTCCAGCAGCCATTCAGCGGTCAGCGCGGCCACCTCCGCCGCTTCCGGCGCGGGGAATACCTCGTTGCCGCCCAGGCGTACCCAGTGCACATAGTCGCGAAGAAGCTGGGCGTTGTCGTACAGCATCTTTTCAAAGTGCGGGACTGACCAGTCACGGGTCACTGAGTACCGGGCGAAGCCGCCGTCCAACTGGTCAAACACCGCCGATCGCGCCATGGCCGCCAGCGTCCGGCCCGCCATGTCCCGGGCGGCGTCAGCGGTGTCCGAGGGAACCGCCGCGTGCCTGATGAGGAACTCCAGCACGGCCGACGGCGGGAATTTCGGGGCGGCGCCAAAGCCGCCGTCGGCCGCGTCCTCGGAGCGGGCCAGGGCTGCCACGGCTGCAGGAAGCAGTTCAGCGTCCAGCATGGGTGGTGGTCCGGACACCGTGACAGCGGCCGAGAGCTGCGCATCGCCCAGGCTTTGCGCTAACGATTCGGCGTGCTGTTCCACCGCGTTGCGCCGTTCCTGCCACGCTTCCTGGACTGCTTCGAGCACTTGCCGGAAGGAAGGCCGGCCTGGCATTGGCCGCGGCGGGAAGTAGGTTCCGGCATGGAAGGCGAGTCCTTGCGGAGTGAGGAAGACGGACATCGGCCACCCACCCTCGCCACTGATGGCCTGGGTGGCGGCCATGTAAACGGCATCAACGTCGGGACGCTCTTCCCGGTCCACCTTGATGGCCACAAAGTGCGCGTTCAAGTAGTCGGCGGTTTCCTGGTTCTCGAACGACTCGTGCGCCATCACGTGGCACCAGTGGCAGGCCGCATACCCGATGGAGAGGAACACCGGGACATCGCTGGCGGCTGCGGCGGCAAAGGCCTCCGCGCCGAACGGCTGCCAGTGCACTGGGTTGTCCGCGTGTTGGCGGAGGTAGGCGGAGGGTTCAGCGCCGAGGATGTTGGTTGCGCCCTGGAGGCCGGATGGAACAGAGCCACGGCGTTCGTTCATTGGTGTACATCCCTTCACATTGGGACAACCGACGGAACCGGCGCTCCCGATGCGTGCATTTCGTTCGCTCCGCTGGCCGACTTGGGCAGGGCTCCCCACCGCGGGAAACCGGGCCTGCAATTACAGTCTACGGAAGTTGTCTGAGCCCGCGTGGACCCCAGGCGCCGCATGGCTTGCGTTGGTTATCACAGCACACCGGCTCTACCCCACCGCACTTACGCATGCACGCACCACGGGTAACAACGTGATCTACTGCGTTTCGGTGGCGGCGTTTTGTGGTCTCGCGGTGTTGTGCAGCTTCCGGACGCGGGCCTTGATGTCGGAGCAATCCAAAGCTTTAGGGCCGGGTGCTTTCGCGCGCAGAGGCCGCAGCCTTGCCGCCGCCCAGCAGTATGCGGCGCGCCAGTGCCAGGCTTACTCCGAAACTGACGGCCGGCAGATAGGCGCGTGTGACGGCATTGCCGATGGTGGGCAGGGCGGCCGCGTCGGGGTAGAGCATATAGAGCGGCTCATAGCGGGGCTGGAATTTCGATTTGAAAGCCAGAAGGGACCTGAACCCGTAGATCGGTTCAAGTGTTGCGCCCAACCAGTTAAGCATCCGTTCGAGGCCTCCAGCACCAGGGGGGGCCGCCGTCGTTGGCCGGGGGGCCTCGGCGCTCGCCCACGCCAGAGGCGCCCCAGAGAGGCTGATGAACTCATAGCCATCCTTTTTGAGGCTGAGTACGGCGGAAGCTATGAGAGATTCGGTGGCGGGGCGGAAGCCGCTGCTGCGGCGACGCATAAAATCCAGCGTCCAGCCAATGACGCTTCCGTTCCGGTAGACAGGCAGCCATGAGGCGAGAGCATGCACAATGTGACGATCGTCGATGGCGAGAAGGCACCGCACTTCCAGGTCCTTCAGTTCATCCAGGCTCCCCAGAGTAAAGCCCATTTCCGGTATCTTCTTATCTGCAACCCATTCTTCGGAAATCTCCTGGATCTGTGCTTGCAGGGGCAGTGGAGCCGTGCTGTAAGTTATCCATTCGGCGCGCATACCCGCTTTTGCCGCATTGTTCATCGCGGTACGGACGTCCTGGAACTTCTTCCCCTCGAATGACACTGAGTCCAGGGAAAGAATTGTCTCCTGTGCAATCTGCACCGAGCCCCATCCGACCGATACCGCCTGGTCGCGCAGTGTCCGGTCCACAGAGTAGAAGCACGGGCCGCGGTCATGACCAACAACAGTGTCTGCACCAGGGGGCACTCCTTTCATGGCCGGACCCCGGAGTTCCAGCCCGGTCAGGACCACGTCCCGGACCAAGGCGTTGACTATCCGCGTATCCCTGCTTCGTGATCCTCGCGGACGCGGACCGTCAAGGACTCAACAGACTTCCATGTGTATTCCTCTATGACGGCGGCCAGGTGCCGGCGAGGGCGGGGAGAGAACCATTGCTTGGAAAGGTTTCCACCTCATAGGCACTCCCTAGTAAACGGCTAGGCGAGGCTTTTGAACACGAGTAAGCGATACTCGTTTCCTCGCGGAAGCAACACTTGCTTATGCCCTTGGCTAAGTCTTTTGGGCTGCCAAGAGCGGGCATCGCCACGTCTGGTGGCTGAATCTGAGGCGTTGTCGTTCAAAGAGGTGGGCTCGGCTGCCGACAGGTGCCGATCCGCTCGGCCAGGGACACGACGGTCCCCCGGACCGCGCAGACAAGCCACCGAAAATTCGCCCCGTCACCGGCGCCGGGAAGGCGGTCGCCGAACTCCGGCGGACTCTTCAATACATGTCCTTGCAGTGGCGGGCCCTATGGGGCCGCTGGAGTTCGGCTCGCTCTAGTCCTTGGTGTCGGAGCCGTCCTGGGCCCGGAGTTGGCGGCGGTTCTTCGCAGGATGCCGGACGGCTTCAGCTTCAATGTCCGCTGCCTCGGCCGCTGCCTGACGTTCCTCCTCCACCTGGCCCCGGTAACGGACCCGGCGGATGCGCCGGACCATGTCCACGATCAGCAGCGTGGTGGCCAGCACAAAAAAGGCAGTCATGATGAAGCCCCACAGGCCCGGGGTGATCTGGTCCTCGGAGATACCCTCGCGCAGGCCGGGCGTGGGCAGGGGCGAGGGCGTGGTGGACAGTGCGAGGAGCAAGTGATGCACAGTTTAACTTTCTATGGAAACTGATGGCAGCCGGAGACAGTATCCGCATCCGGGTCCGCGGGAACCCGGATCATCCCCGGCTTTTCTACGCGGCATAGAATAATCTGCCGCATCTATCTTAGCCCGGCGAAAAGGTCCTCCTCAGGGGAGGACGCGGGAACCCTCGACTCGATCAGCGAATAGTCTTCCCACGGCCACACCCGGCGCTGCATCTCGGCGGACACAGCGAAGAAGAACCCCAGAGGGTCCACCTGGGTGCGGTGCGAACGGAGGGCGTCGTCGCGGGCCTCGAAAAAGTCACCGCAATCGATCTGCGTGGTGGTGGCATGCACGCCCGGCGGCGGGGTGTGGCCCTCGGCGTCCGTTTCCAGCCACGCAGCAAGCCGCTCGGCGTAGGGAGACCGCAGCCCGGCGTCCTCCAGGGCGAAGTGCAGTGCACGGAACCGCTCCGGGCTGAAGGCCCTGTCGTAGTAGAGCTTGCTGGGTTCCCAAGCCGGTCCCGTGCCTGGATAGCGGGCCGGATCGCCCGCCGCCGCAAAGGCTTCCACTGCGACCCGGTGGGCCATGATGTGGTCAGGGTGCGGGTATCCCCCGTTTTCGTCGTAGCTGATGATTACTTGCGGCCTGAAATTGCGGACCAGACGCACCAAGGGAGCAGCGGCGCGCTCCAGCGGCTGCACAGCGAAGGAGCCGGCCGGCATGGGCGACAGCGGGTCCCCCTCCGGCAGTCCCGAATCCGTAAACCCCAGCCAGCGCTGCCTGATGCCCAGCACCTTGGCCGCCTGCTCCATCTCCAGCCGCCGCGCCCCGGCCATGTCCCGCTTGGGATGGGCTTCCCCCTCCACTGCGGGATTCTGGATATCGCCGCGGGATCCGTCGGTGCACGTGGCCACCATGACTTCGACGCCGGTGGCGGCATACATGGCCATGGTGGCCGCGCCCTTGCTGGACTCGTCATCCGGGTGCGCATGGACGGCGAGCAGCCGGAGCGGAGCCGGGGAGTGAGTGGACGCTGTCATCGGCGGACGGCTCCTTATTCTTGTGAGGCTGCCGCGGCGGCCTCAGGGTGGGCTTGCTGACGGACTTAACGGCTGCTGGACTTAACTGGCTGCTGGATGGATCGGATATTGGACGAAACCGGGCAGTACGGGGATGCCCGGACCGGCCGCATGATCCGTTCGGACAGGCACGGTCCGGATCCGAACTAAACTGGACTGGTGACTACCCAGGATCAGCCCACCGTGTTCCCTCCTGCAGGCACTAGCCTAGCCAATCGTTATGGCAGTCAAAAGCGGCCCCTCCCTCGCGGGGCCAAGCGCGGCATCGCGGTGGCAGCCCTGGCTGCCGGGGTAGGTTTTATGGCCTGGGTCTCCACGTCCTCCGTTGGCTCTCATGTAACGTTCAAGGACATCGGCTACAGCACCATCGATGCCACCCAGGCAGAGATTGATTTCCAGGTCACCCGGGAGCCGGGCTTGGCCGTCAAATGTGCGGTGAAAGCGCTGGACTCCAAGTTCGCCGTGGTGGGCTGGAAAGTGGTGGACGTCCCGCCCGTGGTGCCGGGCAACAGTGCCGACGGTGGCCGGACGGTGTCGCAGCGCTTAACAGTGCGGACGGAGTCGCTTTCCGTTTCCGGAGTGGTGGATAGTTGCTGGGTTCCGGGCAGCAATAAGTAACAGCATGTGATCTGCGCCGCTTCCGCGTTGGGTTATCTCCACAGTTTTGACTACAATGAATCAATACCCTTTACCCCGCTGAGCTGGTTACTGAGTTCCACAAGTGGCCACGTGGCGGGGTCTTTTGCATGTATGACCATTAGGAGAAGTCCGTGTCTACCACCAACAGCGCGCCTGCAGCCTGGCTCACCCAGGAAGCTTTTGACCGCCTGAAGGCAGAGCTGGACCACCTTTCCGGCGCTGGCCGCGCGGAGATCGTCCAGAAGATTGAATCTGCCCGGCAGGAGGGCGACCTCAAGGAAAACGGCGGCTATCATGCGGCCAAAGAAGAGCAGGGAAAGATTGAAGCCCGGATCCGCCAACTGACGGCGCTTCTGCGCGATGCCCATGTCGGGGAAGCCCCGGCTGATGACGGCATCGTCGAGGCCGGCATGCTTGTAGTTGCCAAGATCGCGGGCGACGAAGTGACTTTCCTGCTGGGGTCCCGCGAAATCGCCGGCGACTCGGATCTGGACGTATTCAGCGAGAAGTCACCCCTCGGCGCCGCAATCGTCGGCCACAAGGAGGGCGAGACGCTCAGCTACACCGCTCCGAACGGCAAGGACATCACGGTGGAGATTCTCTCCGCCAAGCCCTACACAGGCTGACGCGCAGGTTCGCTCGCCTTAACCTCACCAACGCCGGCCCCCGTCAGGGGGCCGGCGTTTTGCGTTGGGGCGCCGGCACCTGAGAACGCGGCCCCCGGGCCACCCCCGAGAGTTTTTGTCCACTTATTGGGACTTTGGCGGCCCGAACGGGGCATTATCTGGACAAAAACTTAGGGGCCGACGGCGGCGGAGGTCTGCGCTGGGATGGTTAGCGGCCGCTGGCGTTCTTGGGGCGCAGCAACAGGGCTGCGCCTACTCCGCCCGCGGCTCCGCCGAGGTGCGCCTGCCAGGAGACGAAGCCGCCCATGATGGGCAGCACCCCCAGCAGGATGCTGCCGTAGACCATGAAGAGAACGACAGCCAGGAGAATCTGCCGCCAGCTGTGGTTGAAGAACCCACGGACCAGGAGGAAGGCGAACAATCCGAAAACCAATCCGGAGGCCCCCACGGTGATCCCGCCGTCGCCGATCAGCCACACTGTCAGCCCTGAACCCAGCCAGCTGAACGCCAGGGCCGTCAGGAACACCCGCAGACCGGAAAGGAACACCAGGAAGCCGAAGATGACCAGCGGCAGGGCGTTGGACAGCAGATGGTTCAGGTTGGCGTGAAGCAGCGGGAACGTGAAGATGTCCAGGAGCCCTTCCGCAGACCTTGGCCGCAGCCCAAACGTCCTGTTCAGGGCATGCAGGGTCAGCATGTTGATCACTTCGATCACAAAGAGCAGGGCAACAAAGCCGCCGGAGACCAGCAGCCCGCCCTTGGCACGCGAGGCTGTGGTTTGCCGGCTCCTTGGCTGGCCGTCCCCCAAGGCATCCAACATGGCCGCTCCTAATGCACAACTATCGGCTGGAAACCCTCGGCGCGGAGGGCGCCGAGGACCTGTTCGCAATGTTCGTGGCCCTTGGTTTCGAGGTTCACGGTGATGGAGACGTCGCCCATACTGATGGAGCCGCCCACGCGCGTATGGTCCAGCCCCGTCACGTTGGCGTCGTTCTCGGCAATGATCCGGGCGATGGTGGCCAGCGAACCAGGCCGGTCATCAAGCATCATCCGCACGGTCATATAGCGGCCAGCGGCGGACAGGCCGCGCTGGATGACCTTAAGCATGAGCATCGGATCGATGTTGCCGCCCGACAGGATGACGGCCGTTGTGCCGGGGTTTTCGATCTTCCCGTCCATCAGCGCGGCAACCCCCACGGCCCCCGCAGGTTCGACTACCAGTTTGGCCCGTTCGAGCAGGAAGATCAGCGCGCGCGCCAAGGAATCCTCGCTGACGGTGACCACGTCATCCACGAGTTCACGGATGATACTGAACGGCAGCTGGCCGGGACGGCCCACAGCGATGCCATCGGCCATGGTGGAGACTTTCTTCAGCGGAACCAGGGCGTCAGCGGCCAGCGACGGCGGATAGGCCGCTGCGTTCTCGGCCTGGACACCGATGATCCGGATCTCACGTCCCAGCTCCCTGGCCCGCGCCTTGACGGCTACGGCAACACCGGCCAGCAACCCGCCGCCGCCCACGCCCATGAGAATGGTGTCCACGTTTGGGATCTGCTCAAGGATTTCCAGTCCGACTGTTCCCTGGCCGGACACCACATCCACGTTGTCGAAGGGGTGCACAAACACCATGCCGGACTCGTCGGCGTAGCGCTGCGCCTCGGCCAGTGCCTCATCCACATTGTGCCCGTGCAGGACCACCTCAGCGCCGTGGCTGCGGGTGGCGGCAAGTTTGGGGAGCGCGACGCCCAGGGGCATGTAGATGCGGGCTTTGATGCCCAGGCTTTTCGCAGCTACCGCCACGCCCTGGGCATGGTTTCCGGCCGACGCGGCAACCACACCACGTTTTTTCTCCTCGGGTGAGAGCCTTGCCATCCGCACGTACGCACCGCGGACCTTGAAAGAGCCGGCCCGCTGCAGGTTCTCGCACTTGAAAAAGACCTCACCGCCCACCATTGTGCCGAGGGCCCGCGACGATTCCACCGGTGTCCGCGTAATAATCCCCTCGAGCAGCTTCTGCGCCTCCAGGACATCGTCCAGCGTGACGGGAAGGGTTTCGAGGGTGTTCACGGACAGTTCTCCTTGGGGTGGATTCGGCTCCGGCGCCCGGGCCGATGGTCAGGCCTGGTGGTCCGGATTGGATGCATATGTGCTGGCTGCGGCGTCCTTGCCGCGGGCTGACCTGGCACCCGGCAACCGGGCTACCCTGATGGTGTCACCAGATTCCGGGCCAAGCGTCACTGGCCCTCCGGGGGTAACCAGCACTTGTTCATGTTCCCACGTTCTCGCGGCAATGTAGCGAATCGCAGAGTTTGCTACGGCAAGAATGGGCACCGAGAACAGCGCCCCGGGGATGCCCGCAAGGTAAGATCCCGCCGCCACGCTGAGGATGACCGCCACCGGATGCAGGGCCACCGCTTTGCCCATCACCAGGGGTTGGAGGATGTGGCTTTCCAGTTGCTGGACCAGCAGGACGATGGCCAGCATGATGAGGGCGTTGATAGGACCGTTGGCCACAAGCGCCAGGAGGACGGCGATGGCTCCGGTCACCAGGGCACCGACCACCGGGATGAAGGAGCCAATAAAGACGAGCACACTCAGCGGAAGGGCCAGTGGCACACCGATGATGGCGGCGCCCACGCCGATCCCCACCGCGTCAACAAACGCCACAAACATCTGGATCCGCGCATAGCTGACCATGGACGCCCATCCCCGGCGGCCGGCACCGAAGGTTGCCGCGCGGGCGTTCCGTGGAAGCAACCGGACCAGGAAGGCCCAGATCCGGTCACCTTCAAGAAGGAAAAAGATCAGGATGAAGAGGGCCAGGACCAGGCCGGCGGCAAAGTGGCCTGCGGTGCTGCCGAAGGACAAGGCGCCGCTGAGAATGCTGCTGCTGTTGTCCTGCAGGGCAGTGGAGGCTTCCTTAAGGTACTGATCGATCTGGTCCGCCGTCAGGTGCAGGGGCCCGTCAGCCAGCCAGTCCTGGACCTGCTTGACGCCCGTCAGCGCCTGCGACCAGAGTTCGCCGAAGCCTGAGGCCAACTGGCGGCCGACGAGGGCGAGGGCGCCGGCTATGAGCCCGATGAAGCCCACTATGGTGATGGCCACCGCGGCGCCGTTTGGCAGGCGCCTGCTCCGCAGCCAGCGCACTGCCGGGCTCAGCAACCCGGCCAGGAGCGCGGCCACCATAACGGGGATAATCAGGAAGCTGATCCGGCTGAGCAACCAGACCAGGGCTCCGGCAACCAGCAGGATCAGGCCGATCCGCCAGGCCCACGACGCCGCGATGCGGACACCGTACGGGATGTCCAGGTCAAGCTCCCGGTCTGCACGCACGCGGGGCGGACGGGGATTTTCAACAGGCCAGGCTGTGTCCGGTGTCTGCCGGTCGGAAGTTGAAGCGGAGGGGGTCGCGTCGTCGGCTGGCGTCATAACCTCATACTTCCGCAGCCATGGCCCTTATGCGAAACGGCTACCCGGCGTGGCCCAGGACAGAGTTGATCCCCCAGGTCATAGTGAACGAGTCGCCCGCCGGCAGCCAACGCAGTCCGTCACCTGAATTGAAGGCGTTGGCCGGACCGGTCATGGGTTCGATGGCCACCGCCTTGGGCCTGCCCGGCAGCTGGGTTGTGACGAAGACGTGGACGTAGCGGCAGGCCTCGTCCTGCCACAGCGTTACGCAGCGGCCGTCGGACGCGCTCAGCGTGTGGCGGGCCGAACCGCCGTCGAACGCGAGGTCTGTCAGGGCGACGTCGATATCAAGGTCCCCCACACGCTGGCCGGAGCGGAAATCGCTGTCGCCGGCGACAGGCTCCGAGCTGCGCGGAATCAGCCGCTCGTCCGCCACGAGCCGGGTGTCGGCGGCGACAGTCAGGGTGAGATCGTCCATGTCCACTTCACCGAGCCGCAGGTACGGGTGGGCCCCAAGAACGAACGGAGCCGGCGCTTTGGAATCGTTGATCAACGTCTGGCGGACTTCCAGGCCCTGATCTTCAGCCAGAAGGTACTGCACCCGGTGCCGCACCAGGAAAGGGTAGCCATGCTGGGGAAATACTGCCGCTTCAAGGGTCACCGAATACTGCGACTTGTCCACGAGGTTGTAGGCGGAGTTGCGGAGCAAGCCATGGCTGGCGTTGTTCCGGGAAACCTCCGTAATGTCGAGCTGCTGCTTCTTCCCGTCCAAGTACCAGACCCCGTCCTCCACCCTGTTTGCCCAGGGGGCGAGGGTGATTCCGGCGGCCCCGGGGGAAATCTCGGCATCACCATAGGTCTCGGTCAGCTGCACGCCGGCCTTGCTGTAGAGCCGCAGGCCCGCCGCGAGCTCAGTCACCACTGCCAGGGCATCACCCCTGCGGATCTCATACTGCCTGCCGGTGGCGTACGTCTGGAAACCGGACGGAACATTGGCGTCCGGGGTTGTGCTCGAAGTCATGGGCACCACCGTACAGGTGGCTGGACGGTCCTGCCATCACCGCCTTTTGTTATATTTTGTTTGAATCCATTCTTTTTTGAGATGATCGATTCCGCCGAATGGGTGGCAGTTGCGGCGCACCGGCAGACCCGCATGCATCTGCCGCTCACAGAGCAGTGCCCCATCTGCCCCACGACCGCGGACAATCCGTCGGTGATCCCGGCTCCTGACGACGACGTTGTGGTGTTCCAAAACCGATTCCCGTCGCACGGTGGTGGAACCCTGGGGACACCGCGCTGAGGCCCTCAGAAAATTTGCCGGGATCCGCCCGGTGTTTCCGTTCGAGAACCGGGGAGCAGACATCGGCGTCACCCTGCGTACGCGCCTTTTCTGAGGCCTGTTACACGGCTCCTGAGATTTTCACGGTGACCCCGGCTACCGGAGCCATGCGCGTCTCGGAGCTGCAGCGCCAGAAGGGGCTCCCGCCTGTGCGCGATGCACAGGCGGGAGCCCCTTCAGCTGCGTTGAAAAGTACGACGGCGGACGTCGCCGCGGGCGTTAGTCGTCGCCGCGCAGAATCGCCAGCAGGCGGATGATCTCCACGTAGAGCCAGACCAGCGTGACCGTCAGGCCGAAGGCCGCGGTCCAGGAAAAGCGCCGGGGTGCGCCGCTCTGGACGCCCGCTTCTATACTGGTGAAGTCCATCACCAGGGAGAATGCAGCCAAGCCGATGGCCAGGATACCGATCACCACGCCAATGATGCCGCTACGCAGGCCAAAGGGTTCGGTAGTCAGCCCGGTGAGCATCATGATGAGGTTGACCACGGAGAAGAGGGCATAACCCACCAAGGCGATCATAAAGAACTTCATGGCCTTAGGCGTGGCGCGCACCTTGCCGCTCTTGAACAGCAGCAGCGTCACGGTGAACACGGACAGGGTGCCGATAACGGCTTGCAGGCCGACTCCCGGATACATCAGGTCGAGCACGCGGGTGAGTCCACCCAGGAACAGGCCTTCAAGTCCAGCGTAGGCAAGGACCAGGGCCGGTGAGGGCTGCTTCTTGAACGTGTTCACCATTGCCAGGACGAAGCCGCCCAAGGCACCGACGATCATAAGGATGCTGGCGAGCCCCATGCTGACGAACAGCGTCACGGCCGCGCCGGCCAGCAGGACTCCGAGGCAGGCGGCGGTCTTGACGATGACGTCGTCGTACGTCATCCGGCCGGTGTCCGCCGGGCCCGCGGCCGGCTGGTTATACATCTGTTGCAGCTGTGCATCCGTCATGTTCTGCTGCTGGCCCCAACCGGCCTGGCCGTCCATAACCTGGCCGGGAGCGCGGCCGTAGGACGGCTGTCCGAACGGCTGCTGGCCATACTGGGCCTGTCCATAGGGCGCCTGCGGGACACGCGGTGCCTGCGTTGCTCCACGGAAGTTCTTTCCGTTGAAGATCGGGTTTCCGCCAAGTGCCATTGCTGGTGTCCTCCAAGTAAAAGGGTTGAGTCGTGAACTACAAACCACGCTACCAATATCTACGCGCGCAGGGTCCAATAAGTTCCCTCTGGCACTGCGCCGAAACCCAACCGTGATGCAGCAGGTTTCCTCAACCCACTCCCAGATAGGCCTCCTTGATGGCCGGATTCGCCAGCAATTCCCGCCCGGTGCCGCTGTGGGTGATCTCCCCCGTTTCAAGGACAAAGGCACGGTGGGCGCCCGCCAGTGCCTGGTTGGCGTTCTGCTCGACCATCAGCACGGTGGTCCCCTGTTTGTTGATCTCCTTGATGATCTTGAAGATCTGGCGGATGAACTGCGGTGCCAGTCCCATGGACGGCTCGTCAAGCAACAACAGTTTGGGATCGGACATCAGGGCCCGGCCAATTGCCAGCATTTGCTGTTCCCCGCCCGACATGGTGCCGCCGTATTGCTTGATCCGTTCCTTCAGCCGCGGAAACAGGTCAAACACCCGTTCCAGGTCCTGCGGGACGCCTGCCCTGTCCTTCCTGCCAAACGTGCCCATATCCAGGTTTTCCATGACGGTCATGCCGGGGAAGATCCCGCGCCCCTCGGGAGCCTGTGAGATGCCGCGGACAACACGAATGTGGGCCTTCATCCGCGTGATGTCCTCACCGGCAAAAGTGATTTTTCCTGCGGTGGGGTTGAGGATCCCGGAGATTGTCCTCATGGTGGTTGTTTTGCCTGCCCCGTTTGCCCCGATCAGCGAAACAACTTCCCCCTCGTTGACGGTGAACGACATGTTCCGGATGGCCCGGATGCGTCCGTAGTGAACGGAGATCCCTTCGACCTCAAGCAACGTCATCTTCGGGCTCCCCCAGGTAGGCCGAAACAACCCGCGGGTCTTCTCGGATGGCTCGTGGCAGGCCGTCGGCAATCTTCTTGCCGAACTCCAGGACAACGATCCGGTCCGTCACCCCCATGACCAGTTTCATATCGTGCTCAATGAGCAGGACGGTATACCCTTCATCGCGGATGGTGCGGATGAGCGCCATCAACTCCTCCTTTTCAGCCGGATTAAACCCAGCCGCCGGCTCGTCCAGGCACAGGACCTTCGGATCCGTCGCGAGCGCGCGGGCAATCTCCAAGCGGCGTTGGTAGCCGTAGGGAAGGTGGCGGGCGAGGAAATGCGCGTGGTCTGCGATACCCACAAAATCCAACAGTGCCATGCCCCGCACAATCGCCGATTTCTCCTCACGGACATGCGTGGGCAGCCTCAGCAGCGCTCCCCCGACGCTCGTCCGGTGCCGGGCGTCCAGGCCCACCACAACATTTTCGAGGGCCGTCATCTCGCCGAACAGGCGAATGTTCTGAAACGTGCGGGACAGCCCCAGCCTGGTGATCTTGTGCTGTTTCAACCCGTTGAGGACCTGGCCTTCGAGTACCACTTGGCCGCTGGTCGGCCTGTAGACCCCCGTCATGGCATTGAAGCAGGTGGTCTTCCCGGCTCCGTTAGGTCCGATCAGTCCAAGGATTTCGCCGCGCTTGATGTTGAAACTTATGTTGTCCAGCGCCACGAGGCCGCCGAATTTGATGGTGAGGTCTTTAACCTCAACCAGGTTCTCACCTACTTTGGCCGCAATATCGCGGTCCGGTGCAACCATTTCGGCTAAATCCTGCTCCACTCCGGCCTCCGTCAGAGCAGCGACGTCGGGACCGGCCTGGGGGGTTGCTTGAGTCTCCGCGGCGCCTTGTGCCCCGGCAGGCAACCTGCTGTCCTCGCTCATGCCTGGATTCCTTTCTCACGGTCCTGGTTCTGCCCCGGGCCACGGGCCGGCGGCTCTCCGGACGACGACAGACCGGCGCTGTCCTGTTTGGCAACCCTTTGATAGGCCAGCCGCCCGTAGGCAAGCAGCCGCTGGCGGGCCGGGAAGAGGCCCTGGGACCGGAAGATCATGATGAGCACGAGGGCAATGCCGAAGATGAGGTACTTGTACTCAGCGATGGCGGTGAAGCGCAGCGGAATATAGCTCACAAGGGCCCCGCCGATAATGGCTCCAACCTTGTTGCCGGCGCCGCCGAGGACAACGGCGGCCAGAAACAGGATAGACGTGGTGACGTCGAACTTCTGGTTGTTCACGAAGCCCACCTGCCCCGCAAACAGGGCGCCTGAGAGGCCACCGATGGCCGCCCCGATGGCAAACGCCCACACCTTGTACTTGAAGGTTGGCACGCCCATGATTTCCGCGGCGTCCTCGTCCTCCCGAATGGCGATCCAGGCGCGGCCCACGCGGCTGCGTTCAAGGTTACCCACAAGGAGCGTGATGATGATGATGATGGTCAGCGTAAGCCAGTACCACGGCACGCCGTTGGAATTCGAGAAGATCGGGGTTCCGTCGGCTTCTGTCCCGGGCGGGTGGCCCACATTCTGAAAGCCCACTTGGCCTTTCATGGCCGGGATGATCGTGGCAAGGATGCGAACAATTTCGCCGAACCCAAGGGTGACGATGGCCAGGTAGTCCCCCCGGAGGCGCAGGGTTGGGACGCCGAGCACTACTCCGAAGAACATGGTGACCGCCATGGCAATCGGGATGGTCCACAGGTACGGAATGTGCAGGAATGGCGAGTCCGGACTGGTGAGCATCGCGGCACAGTAGGAGCCAACGGCGAAGAAGGCTACGTAGCCGAGGTCCAGCAGGCCCGCATATCCAACAACTACGTTGAGTCCCACGGCAATCAGTGCGAACCTGGCCATGTCAAAGCAAGCGAGGGCGAAATTGTTGCCGGGCTCCGTGGTGATGATCGGTGGATTGATCAGGGGCAGCATGTAGGCGAGGATCACGACGACTATCAGAAATGCCCATTGCTGCTGGCGCGGGAGTGCGTTCCAGCGTTCACCCCAGGAACCAAAGATGCCGCGTCGGCCCCGTGTTTCGGGCGTTACACTGCTTCCGGGTCCGGCCGCGACGGCCTCGCGGTCAGCAGCTGCCTGGGCTGCTGCCGCTTCTGGAAGCGGTGTGGGTCCATCTGTCATGCTCATGCTTTGCTCCTTCCCAGGGCACTGCCGAGAATTCCCTGCGGACGCAGCAGGAGGACCAGCACCAGAACAACGAATGCAACGACGTCGGTCCATTGCGAGTTTCCAAGCAGGATCTGACCATAATTGCCGATGAGGCCCAGAAGCAGACCGCCCAGGAGTGCGCCCCTGACGTTGCCAATACCGCCCAGCACCGCGGCCGCAAACGCCTTGATGCCCAGCACGAAACCGCCGCTGTACTGGACGCCTGACGGAATCTTCATGACGTAGAATAGTGCTGCCGCACCGGCCAGCAGACCGCCGATGACAAACGTGGTGATGATGATGCGCTCTTTGTTGACACCCATCAGCGTGGCCGTGTCCGGGTCCTGGGCCACCGCGCGGATACCGCGCCCGGTCCGGGACTTCCGGATGAAACGCTCTGTGCCCACCATCATGATGACGGCAGCGATGATGATGACCAGCTGCTGGGAATCCACGATCGTCCCGAAGACGTCAAATATCGGTGTGGGCCGGAACATGGTCAACGCCAGCTCCGGGCTCGGGCCGCGCCACAGGTAAATTAGGTACTGGATGGTGAATGACGCTCCGATTGCCGTGATCAGGAACACGAGGCGGGGAGCATTCCGCTTCCGGAGTGGTTTATAGGCGACGCGCTCAAGGACGAAGGCGGTCAGCGCCGACGCGACCATCGCCACTACCAGCGCCAGCAGCAGGTTCAGGATGATGGCCCAGATGTCCAGCCGCGGGGCTGAAGGGCCGAATCCCAACCCACCCAGGGTGAAAAAGACTGCGTAGCAGCCGACGATGAACACTTCCGAGTGGGCAAAGTTGATGAGGTTCAGGACACCATACACAAGGGTGTAACCAAGTGCGACCAATGCATAGATAGCACCGAAGGTCAGGCCATCAAACGTCGCGCTCCAGAAGTTTTGCATAAGCGAAGGAACGTCGAAGGAAATCCAGTCGTTTTCCATCGGCGGTAATTGGACGAGCAGTGGCAGCATGGGACTTCCTGTCAAGCAATAGGTCAGGAAAGGGCTGTGAGGTCGGCAAACGCTGACCCCACAGCCCCCATTTTCTTCCAGTGACGATTACTCGCCGATTGGTCCGATCGGAACGATCTTGCCGTTCTCCACTTTGTAGCCGTAGACAGTCGGTGCCTGGAGTTCACCCTTCGCATCCCACTTGTAGTGCTTGCTCAGGCCGTCTTTGTCGTAGGCCTTGACCCAAGCCAGCAGATCAGCGCGTGATTGCTTGCCCGCATCAATGCCGGACAGGAGCACTGTGGCAGCGTCATAACCTTCGATGGAATACGTTCCGGGTTCCGTCCCCTTGGACAATTCCTTGTACGCCGACGCGAAATCAGGAATGAGCTCGCCGGGGATGCACGGGCAGGTGAAGTAGGAATTGCTGGACGCGTCACCGGCCTGCTTGATGAACTGATCATCCTTGACACCATCAGGTGCGACGAAGGTGCCGGTAAAGCCCTTGCCCGAAAGTTGCTGATCGAAGGGTGCGCCCTCGGCGTAGTAGCCCGAGTAGAACACCGCATCGGCCTTGGCGTTCATGATCTTCGAGATCACAGCCGAGAAGTCTTTCTGACCAGTGGTTACCTTCTCGGTCCCGACCAGTGCGCTGCCCAGCCCGGCGGAAGTCGACGTGCCGAGGCCGATGCCGTAGTCGGAATCGTCCTGGACGAGGTAAACCTTCTTCGCGCCCAGCTTGCCGGTCAGGAACTTGGCCGCGGCCGGGCCCTGCACGGCATCGTTACCCAGACCCCGGAAGAAGGTGGTCCAGCCATTCCCCGTCAGGCCGGGGTTGGTAGCCGAAGGCGTGATGTGGACAAGGCCCTTTTGCTCGAAAATATTGCCGGTGGCCTTCGACTCCCCGGAGAAGGGCAGACCGATGACACCCACGATTTCTGCTTCACTGACCATCTGGGTGACAGGGCCCGTGGCTTTGTTGGGGTCGCCTTCAGTGTCAAACTTCTTGAACTGGACCTGGCAGCCGGGATTCGCGGCATTGTGCTGGTTGATGGCCAGCTGGATGCCATTGAAGATGTTGATGCCCAGTTGTGCGTTTGCCCCCGTCTGCGCGCCCGCGTAGGCCAACGTTGTGGTTGCGGCGCAGGTGGCCTTGCCGTCGCCCTTCGGGAGAACAGCACCGCTGGGCACGTCCACCTTGGAGATCGACTTTATATTCACCTTGCCTGCGGCTCCAGATGTGTCAGTCGTGGTGGGCCCCGCCTGATTGGCGCAGGCTGAGAGTGCGAGGGTAAGGGTGGCCGCCGCCGCCCACGAGGTGATGATTTTTTTTCGGTACATTTATTTACCTTCCGAGCCGGATTATCTCGACTGCTGCGGATCACCGAGGCAGTTGCGCGTACTTCCGAATTAGTTTCCTGAGACTACTACCTAACTTGTGTCGCAGAACACATCCATGGGCCTTGGCGTGGCCCGGTCCGGATTCAGGGTCAGATCAGGGGATCTGATTTAGGTTCAAGCTAGTGCATATCTGCTGCGGATATAAGTGACTTAGGTCACATCCTCATAACAGTAGTTGCATATGCGAAATCAACGGACCCGGTGGTTCGATGCTGTATGGATGGGGCGCGGGAGGCCCGGGAAGCGGGGACTGGAAGGTGCGCGGAAGGGAAAATGTGTACCCCAGGTGGGACTCGAACCCACAACACGCGGATTTTAAGTCCGCTGCCTCTGCCAATTGGGCTACTGGGGCGCCCGGTCAATGGTATACCGTCATCAGCCTGCCAGCGGTCCGGCATACCGGAACGTGCCATGGACCCCGCCAGGCCAGACCGCCAGCGGCAGCAGTTGAAAGTGGTCTCCCCAAGCTTCGTCGGGCGGCAGGACTCCGAACGACGCCGCCGGAACGAAGCCGAACCGGGGGTAATACTCCGGACTGCCCAGAAGGGCAATGCCACCCTCCCCCGCCACGTTGGCCCTGGCGATCGTGTCATTCATCAATGCCGTTCCGATCCCGTGCCGCTGCAGCCTGGGCGTGACACCAATGGGCCCAAGCCCCAGCAACCCGTAGTCACCCACCCAGCCCCGGGTGCTGATCACATGACCTACCACTTCGCCTCCGAGCACTGCCACGACGCTGAACCCGGGCAGGTATTCCTCGCACTCAAAGAGTTGGCGGAGGACCTCAACTTCAAGGGGCTCCCCGTCCACCGGCTCGCCGGAGACGGGGCTGACGGCGAAGGCTTCGGCTGTCAGCGCGAGAATCTTGTCCCTGTCTGCGACTGTCTCGTTCCGGAGTACGAGCTCTGGCCGCGGCTGGTTCCGGCTCGCGGCGGACAGCTCAGCGAGGATTTCGAGGGCGCGCGGCGCGTCTGCCGCGGGGACCAGCAGATGGTCGTGGTGGAAGCCCGCCAGCACGTTGCAGCTGATCCTGGCATCGGACAGGACCTTGCCGACGGCGGCGGTCAGGCCAACCGCCTCCGGTTCGGAGTGCACCTGCAGGGTGATCCAGGCCGCCACAAAATCGTAGGGCAGGTCCAGGCTGTCCGCCGTTTCCCGCGGCAGGACCACAGTAAGGCCCTCCGCCTCGCGCACGGCAGCTTCGATCCCAGGCGCCAGCGGCCTGCCGTGCGGCCACAGGACGTAGACGTATTCGCCGTCCCGGAGCACCGGATTCAGGGTTGCCAACAGGGCCTGGAGGTTCAGTTGTCCAGTCATGGTGCCAGTCTAGAAGGCACAACCGCCGGGAGACGCAAACGGCGGCCCTCCCCCTGAAGGGGACAGCCGCCGTCGGGCGTTACTCCAAATGCGGGGTCAGGAGCCAGCGCTACTTGGCGTCCGCAGTCACTGACTGCTTGGGGTTCACGCTGGTGGCAGCAGCGGAGCCTGGCTGGGCCGCGGCGGCCGGCGCGTCGGTTGCCGCCGGAGCGGGGGCTGAGGCCGGCTTGGGTGCAGGGGTGGCAGCTGCCACGAAGGCACCGCGCGGGTTGTCGAGGTCGATCAGCTGGGTGGTGTCGCGGCCCATAAAGAATGCCAGGATCCAACCCATGATGACCCGGATCTTGCGCTCCACCGTGGGCATGGCCATGCCGTGGTAGCCACGGTGTGCCAGCCAGGCCAGCGGGCCCTTGAGGCCGATGCGGCCGATGAGGTTGATGTTGGCAACACCCTTCCACTCACCGAAGCCGGCCACAGCACCGAGGTTCTTGTGCTTGTAGTCCTTCAGCGGCTTGTCCCAGCGGGAGGCCCACAGGTTCTTGGCGAGGCGCTTGGCCTGGCGCAGGGCGTGCTGCGCGTTGGGCACGCAGGTCCCGTCCGGCAGACCGCTGCCCGTGAGGTCCGGTACTGCGGCGATGTCGCCGGCTGCCCAGGCGTTGTCGATGATGCCTTCGTCACCGGCGATGCGAAGGTCCGGCAGGACGCGGACGCGGCCGCGCGGCTCCAGCGGGAAGTCGGACGAACGGATCATCGGGTTGGCCTGCACACCGGCAGTCCAGACGAGCGTGTCTGCTTCGAATTCCTGGGCGGGGGTCTTGGCCGGAAGGTTGATGAGCTTGAGTGAACCTTCGGCGCTGTCCAGCGAGGTGTTCAGCAGGACCTCGATGCCGCGGCTGCGGAGGTGCTCCACAACCCACTCAGCCTGGGGTGCGGTGACCTCGGGCATGATGCGTCCCATGGCCTCAACCAGGACGAAGCGGACTTCCTCCTGCTTGATCCGCGGGTTGTTCCTGACCGCGGCGCGGGCCAGGTCTTCCATTTCGGCGATGCACTCGATGCCGGCGAAGCCGCCACCGACCACTACGAAGGTCAAGGCCTTGGCACGGGCAGCGGGGTCGCTGATGGTGGACGCAGCTTCAATCCGCTCCAGCACCTTGTTGCGCAGGGCCACGGCCTCTTCGATGGTCTTCAGGCCGATGCCCTTGTCCGCGAGCCCCTTGATGGGGAAGGTACGGGTAATGGCGCCTGCGGCGACCACGATGTCAAAGTAGGGAATCTCGACGTGCGCTCCGCCGTCCGCGGGTGCCACAACGGCGGTGCGGTTGGCGTGGTCGATAGCGGTGACGGTGCCCTGGATGAGTTCGGTCTGCTTGAGGTGCTGGCGGTGCGAGACCACTGCGTGGCGGGCCTCGATGTTGCCACCGGCAACTTCGGGCAGGAACGGCTGGTAGGTCATGTAGGGCAGGGGATCCACGAGGGTGACGATGCCACCGGCATTCGCGATCTTCTTCTGCAGTTTGAGTGCTACGTACAGGCCGACGTACCCGCCGCCGACGACGAGTACCCGGGGACGGTCCTGGAGCTCTGGGGTGGTTGCCATGAGACAAGGGTACCGTAGTTTGTGAAAATCTTCACTAACTACGTTTACCGCCGGAATCTACGGTATCCAAGACGCCCGTATCAGGGTCGTCGTGCGCCAAACCGGGGTTCCGGGCGGCCCTGCGCAACTGGAAGGCGGCCGCGGCGATGATCACCACAAACAGCCCAGCAGAACCGATAACGACGGCGCCGCCAATGGCACTGTCACGCTGCGACGGAGCCTTAGCCGCGGGCACCGTAGGATCCGGCAGCGTGGGAATGGCGGTGGCCACGTCAGCAGTGGGCACAGGAGCAGGCGTGGCCAGGTTGCCGCGGCGGTGTACCCGGATCCAGTCCGAGATCGAGCCCAGGGGGTTGACTGCTGCTTCCGCGACGGAATCCTTCAAAGCGGCCTCGGCGTTGAGCACACCAAAGCCATACAGCGGGTCTTTTCCGGCGGGTCCGGCGTCCTTGGCCGTGCTGACGATCCGGTTGATAACCTGCTTGGCGCTCATCTCCGGCCACTTGGAGCGGATGAGTGCCGCGACGCCAGCCACGATGGGGGCCGCCCCTGAGGTCCCGGCCCATTCGGCATAGCCGCCTCCTGGCAGTCCGCCGAGGAGGTTCTCCGCCGGCGCTGCCACGCCGATACTGATCCCCTGGGAGGACGAGTCGACGCTCGCCACGCCCTTGCGGTCCAGCCCGGCAACGGTCAGGACGCCGGGAATGGTGGCGGGCGCCCCCACCTGAAGGTTGCCGCCCACCCGGTTTCCGGCCGCGGCAACGATCACCACGTCCTTTTGCTCAGCATAGAGAAAGGCGGCGTCCCAGCTTTGGGGCCACTGTGGAGTGGTGCTGCCCAGCGAAATGTTAATCACGCTGGCGCCATTGTCCACGGCCCAGCGGACGGCCGCGGGAATCTGGTCCTGATCGCTCTTGCCTGCGGGGTTCGCAGAACCCAGCCAAGTGGAGACCGAGAGGATTTCCGCCTCAGGCGCCACGCCAACCATGCCGTCCGGGCCGGCAGTGGCCGGGGACGGGCTGGGCGACGGCGACGGCGACGGCGACGCTGGCTGGTGGCCTCGGCCTGCCAGCATGGTGGCAACCAAAGTGCCGTGCTCGGGTTTGATCCCGAGGATCTTCTGTCCGTTGGCGGTGCCGGCGCCCGACGCGTCGTAGCCGCCGGTAACGGCACCCTTGAGGTCTGGGTGTCCGGCGTCCACACCACTGTCGATTACCGCGACCTTCACACCGGCACCTTTGGAGACCTCCCAGGCCTTGGTGATCCCGGACTCGGCCAGCCAATGCTCCTTGTCCCGCACCTCGTCGGCCTGTGCCGCGGGTGCCACCGCCAGTCCGGCGGCCAAGCTGACGCCTGCGAGGGCCATCGCCAGGAGCGCGGAGGCGGTCCGGCGGAACCGGGCTGTTGCTCTGGTCATCTGGGGTCCCCTGCTTGGTGCTCTGATGCCTGGCGTCAGTTGAGGCTCAGGGCAATTCCATCAAGAATATCGTGTTCGCTGGCAGTGGCTGTGACGATGCGTCCCGCACTGAGCTCATGCATACGCTCCAGGATCCGGCGCCACACCAGCCCGCCGGCACCCATCACGTCCACCCGGCCCGGGTGCATGTAGGGCAGTTCCGCACGTCTGGCCCTGGTCATCGCCAGGAGGTCGGCGGCAGCTTCCGTGATGGTGGTGACGGGAAGTTCCACGCCATGGATCGCCGCAGGGGAGTATTCCGGCAGGCGCAAGGCGTGGGCTGTGATGGTGGTGATTGAACCGGCAACGCCGACGACGGCGGTGGCGCGTTCCAAGGGCACATCCAGTCCCGCCCGGGTGATGGCTGCGTCAACGTCAGCTTCCGCGGCGGCGATCTGTTCCGCCGTGGGAGGATCGTCCCGAAGGTGCCGTTCGGTCAGCCGGACGCAGCCGATGTCCACGGATTTGGCGGCCGTGACACCGTTGGCGGTGCCGAGCACGAATTCAGTGCTGCCGCCGCCGAGGTCAACCACCAGTACCTCGTCACCGACGAGGATGGGAAGGACGCTGCTGGCCCCGGCGAAAGACAGGGCGGCCTCTTCCTCGCCTGAGATGACCTCCGGCTCAACTCCGAGCAGGTCCCGGATCCCGTCGACAAAAACGTCGCGGTTGCGGGCATCCCGGCTGGCTGAAGTGGCCACAAAACGAACCGCCACCGCCCCGTGTTCTCGGATCATTGCCGCATAATCCGCGGTGGCGGCGAAGGTGCGGGCCAGCGCGTCCGGGGCAAGTTCCCCGGTGGCATCCACGCCCTGGCCCAGGCGGACCACCCGCATTTCCCGGACCACGTCCGTCAGCTTGGCCGTACCGTTACTGCGGTCTACGTCCGCGATCAGCAAACGGATGGAGTTGGTGCCGCAATCGATCGCGGCCACGCGGGTCATGGACCTGCCTCCGGCGCGCCGGCGGTCTTGCGGACCGGAGCTGGCCGACCCACAATCTCCGGCAGGCCCTGGGGTCCATGGCGGCTCAGGTCCCGCGACGGGGCTTCACCTGCGGTGTCCCAGGCGCCGGCGCAGTAGCAACGGTCCGCCGTCCACCATTCGCTGATGCCGGCGAGGGCCTCATCCCCCAGCGGATTCACGCCGGGCCCGGCAGCCAAAGAGTGCCCCACCAGCACATGCAGGCACTTCACGCGGGTGGGCATACCGCCTGCCGAGATGCCGTCAATCTCCGGAACGGCGCCGATGCCCGCCCGCTCGCCGATGCCGGCCCGGGCAGCGAGATAGTCCTCGTGGGCCGCACGGTAGGCAGCCGCCAGGGGCTCATCCGCAGTGAGGCGCTCATTCATCTCGTTCATCAGCCCGGCAGCTTCGAGCCGCGAGACGGCAGAAGTCACGACAGGGTGCGTCAGATAAAACGTGGTGGGGAAAGGTGTGCCGTTGCCCAGGCGTGGCGCCGTGGCGGCCACCAGTGGGTTGCCGCACACACAACGTGCCGGAATTTCGACGACGTCGCGCACCGGCCGTCCCAGTTGCCTGCTCAGTACTTCAAGATCATGTGCTGATGGCTGGCGGGATTTCTCCGGCTCAGTTGCCGTGTGTGATTCCACTGGCGCGGCCATCCTTCCTCTGGTGGTTCAGTCTGTGGCCGAGCGCCTGACGGACTCCCACAGGGAATCCACCCACGGCAGATCGGCGGGGTCGTGCGCTGCTGCGGCGTTCTGGCTACTGCTCGTTCCGGCCGGCAAGTCGCTGCCGAAGACCCAGTAGCCGGTTTCGCCCGGCATAACCATGTTAATGCGGTCGCGGGCCTGCTGCTTCACGTAGTTGGGATCCTGCCATCGCGAGATCTGCTGCCGCAGCCTGTCCCCCTCGGCCTGGCGTGCGGCGATATCGTCGCTCAGGGCCGTGAGCTCGGCACGTTTGTCAAAGAAAATCTTGACGGTGGGCGCGAGCATGATGGTGATGGCAATCATCACCACGGCGAGTGCCAGCATGCGGCCGGAGAAGGCCTTGGCAGGTACCGGCTGGGCGCCGTCCTGCGCGTCGTCGCCCTTCCGGGTTCCGCCCGCAGCTGACCGACCGCCCGCCCGCACTTTCGAGGCAGGCGAAGCTTTCGCTGGGCTGCCGTTGGTGGCGCCAGCGCCCTTCGCAGGGGCCCTTTTCGCTAACGTGCCCTGATGCGTGGTGGCTTTGCGTTGCGCGCTGCCGTCTCTTGCGCTGCCTTCTTTTGCACCGCCAAAGTCGGCGCGAATGACGCCGGCGGTGTCGGCAGCTTCCTTGGGGTGGTCCGTTGTGGCCTGGCGCGTGGAAGCGGCCTTGGGAACTTTGGGACGGCGGGTAGCCATGACACTCCTGAAACGTGCGGCCTGCCTCGGGCCGCAACTTTGCGCTTAAACAGATGCCCTGCCGGTCAGGCAGTAGGCCGAAAAAACCGGTGGCTATGGTCTTTCAACCATAGCCACCGGTCAGTGGTTTATGCGGCTGCTAGCCCTTGAAACGCGGGAACGCGCTGCGGCCGGCGTAGCGTGCGGCGTCGTCGAGTTCCTCTTCGATGCGCAGCAGCTGGTTGTACTTGGCAACGCGCTCGGAGCGGGCCGGGGCACCGGTCTTGATCTGTCCGGCGTTGGTGGCAACCGAGATGTCAGCAATGGTGGTGTCCTCAGTTTCGCCGGAGCGGTGCGAGGTGATGGTGGTGTAACCGGCGCGCTGGGCCAGGGAAACGGCGTCGAGCGTCTCGGTCAGCGAGCCGATCTGGTTCACCTTGACCAGCAGGGAGTTCGCGGTCTGGGTGTCAATGCCGCGCTGCAGGATTGAGGGGTTGGTGACGAACAGGTCATCGCCAACCAGCTGGACCTTGTCGCCGATGGTGTCGGTGAGGGTCTTCCAACCGTCCCAGTCATTCTCGTCCAGCGGGTCTTCAATGGAGACCAGCGGGTAGTCGGCCACGAGCTCGGCGTAGTAGGCGCTCATCTCGGTGGCGGACAGTGCCTTGCCCTCGAACTGGTAAGCGCCGTCCTTGAAGAACTCGGAGGATGCGACGTCCAAGGCCAGGGCGATGTCCTTGCCCGGGGTGTAGCCGGCGTTCTTGATGGCCTCCTGGATCAGGTCCAGCGCGGCGCGGTTGGAGGGCAGGTTCGGCGCGAAGCCGCCCTCGTCACCCAGGCCGGTGGACAAGCCCTTGGCCTGCAGGACGGACTTGAGGTTGTGGTAAACCTCAACGCCCCAACGCAGGCCCTCGGAGAAGGTCTCCGCCCCGATCGGAACGATCATGAACTCCTGGATGTCGACGTCGGAGTCGGCGTGGGAGCCACCGTTGAGGATGTTCATCAGCGGCACGGGAAGGACGTGGGCGTTGGGGCCGCCGAGGTACTTGTACAGCGGCAGGTCGGCGGAAGCGGCGGCAGCGTTGGCCACGGCGAGGGAAACACCCAGGATGGCGTTGGCGCCGAGCTTGCCCTTGTTGGGGGTGCCGTCCAGGTCAATCATGGCCTGGTCGATGCTGCGCTGGTCCGTGGCGTCGAAGCCGATCAGGACCGGGGCGATCTGGTCGATGACCGCGTCCACTGCCTTCTGGACACCCTTGCCGAGGTAACGGCCCTTGTCCCCGTCACGGAGCTCAACGGCTTCGTGCTCGCCGGTGGAGGCACCGGACGGAACAGCTGCGCGGCCGATCTGGCCGTCAGAGAGCAGGACTTCAACTTCTACGGTCGGGTTGCCGCGGGAATCGAGGATCTCGCGGGCGTGAATGGCATCGATAAGCGCCATGGATGTGCTCCTTGTGGGCGATTTTTGGTGGATCTGACAGCTGAAAAATAGCGGAAACTTCGGGACGTCATCGTCAGGAACCAGCGTAGTCGAGAGTGGCGGACGTTACGGAACCCTATCCGTCACCCGGACGTCATGATGGTGCCTCGAACCGCCGGCGAATAGCTCCGCGCAGGGCCCGTTCGGCGTCGAACCCCTGGGACCGTGCCGAGCCAACGGCGGCGAGCAGCAGGTCCCCGAGCTCGGCTTCGGAAGTGAGGGTTCGGACAAGCTCAACCACCGGGGGCTGGGTTTCGAGAGGCTCAACCACCCGGCGTGCGCGTTCGGCACGGTCGAGGAATTTTTGCGCTTTGGCCAGTGCGGGCAGGGAGTCAGGGATCCCGTCAAACGGACCACGCAGTTCCGGCTGCTCGGCACTCTTGACCGCATCCCATTTCCGGACAATCTCCTCCACCGTGGCCGGGAAACTGTCCTGCAGAGTGCCGTCAGGCCTGAACACGTGCGGGTTGCGGCGGACCATCTTGGCACTCAGCCCGCGCGCTACGTCGTCGAACGTAAACGAGCCCCGCTCGTCGGCGAGCCGGGCGTGCAGCACCACTTGGAGGAGCACATCGCCCAGCTCGCCCCGGAGTTCGGCGTCGTCGGCACCGGTCTCGATGGTTTCGGCGACCTCGTAGGCTTCCTCCAGGAGATACTCCACCAGCGAGGCATGCGTCAGGGCAGCCATCCAGGGGCAATGTTCCCGCAGCCGGGCAATTATCCCGAGCAGCTCCGCCAGCTCGCCAGCTCGCCCGGGGACCCCTGCTGCCGTAGGCCCATCGAGCCGCTCATTGGGGGTTTGGTCAGCCAAGGTTAGCGTAGGTGTCGTTGATGTACTCCACCAGCGCTTCCTTCTCCTCCAACGGCAGGAATGATGCCTCCGCTGCATTCAGCGTGAGCTCCAGCAGGTCATCAAGGTCGTAGTCGAACGTTTCGACCAGCAGCTCGAACTCGTCCGTCAGGGTCACACCGCTCATCAGCCGGTTGTCCGTGTTGATGGTGACGTTGAAGCCCAGCTGGTAGAGCATGTCCAGCGGGTGGCTTTGGATGCCCTCGCCGAACCCGGCGATCGCGCCGGTCTGGAGGTTGGACGAGGGGCAGATCTCCAACGCGATGCCGCGGTCGCGGATCCAGCTGGAGAGATCGCCCAGGGTGACCAGGCCGATGCTGTCGTCCCCGTCTTCGGTGCCTTCGCTGTTGTCGTCGTCATCGTCGAACTCCACCAGGATGTCCTCAGCGATCCGGACGCCGTGGCCCAGGCGGAGCGCCCGGCCATCCACCAGGGCGGACTGGATGCTTTCCAGGCCGGCGGCTTCACCGGCATGCACGGTTGCCGGGAAGTTGTGCTGGGCCAGATAGGTGAAGGCGTCCTTGAAGCGGGACGGCAGGAAGCCGTCTTCGGCGCCGGCGATGTCAAAGCCCACAGCGCCCTTGTTGCGGTGGCGGACGGCCAACTCGGCAATCTCCTGGCCGCGGTCGGCGTGGCGCATGGCGGTGATCAGCTGGCCTACCTGAATTTCGCGGCCGCCTTCGGCCACGGCCTCGACGCCGGCGTCGAGGCCTTCCTGCACGGCCTCGACGGCTTCGTCAAGGGAGAGGCCCTTCTGCAGGTGCTGCTCCGGTGCCCAGCGCACTTCGCCGTACACCACGCCGTCGTCCGCGAGGTCCTCCACGAATTCCTTGGCGACCCGGAACAGGCCTTCCTTGGTCTGCATGACGGCAACGGTGTGGTCGAAGGTCTCCAGGTAGCGGACCAGCGACCCGGAGTCGGCCGATTCGCGGAACCATTGGCCCAGGGCCACAGGATCGGTGGAAGGGAGCGTGTGGCCAACGGCCTCGGCCAGTTCGATGATGGTCGACGGGCGGAGACCACCGTCCAGGTGGTCGTGAAGCGAAACCTTCGGCAGGCTCTTCAGGTCGAAATCGATGGCAGGGGCAGCGTCAACAATAGGCTCAGTCACGTTCCAACCTTAGGGTCGGCAGGCAGCTTATGCCAGCCGCTACTTTCCGTGCTCCTCCGCAGGGGCGGGTGCCAGCGGGGGGGAAGCTGCCGTGTGGATGGGCAGCGCGCCCTCCGCGCCGCCGTCGAGCCATTCGTCCACAACCTCGCCGTCCCTGCGGGCCAGGTGCTTGTGCCACCACCGCAGGATGTGGTCGAGCAGGATGCCCAGTACCATTGCGACGACCACGGCGATGCCCGCGCTCAGCAGCGGGTTGTGGTGGAGCCAGGGGAAGGAACTGGCCAGCGCGCCGATGCCAATGGAGTACCCAACCCAGGTGAGGCAGGCGAAAGCGTCCAGCAGGAAGAAACGGCGGTGCGCAAAACCTGTGCTGCCGGCCACGTAGTTGACCGCCACCCGGCCCCATGGGATGTAACGCGCGGTGAAAATCAGGACGGCGCCACGCTTTTCGAGTTCATACCGCGCCCAGCCGAAAGCCTTCTGGACCTTGGGCCGGCGCATCCATTTCCACCGCTCAAGGCCGATCTTCCGGCCCAGCATAAAGGCCATGTTGTCACCGGCGATGGCACCGATGAGGGCCGTCGCAGCCAGGATCCAAAGGTTGGGTTCACCGCTGTGCCGGGAAAACGCTGCGAGCGCGACGATAAGGGTTTCGCTGGGGACCACCATGGCGAAGCCGTCAATGAAGAAAAACAGGAGCAGGACGGGGTAGATCCACCATTGGCCCGCTGCATGGAGCACGGCCTCATTAATAAACTCCACGCGGGTGTTGCTCCTAGACGAAATGCTGCAGCCGGAAGTGACGTTAATCGCCCTTCAGTGTCCCATGGCCGGGAGACCGTCCGCTACGCCCGTGGACCTGAATCCTTAGGCGCCGGGTCCTTCAGCCGCTCGACCACCGGAACCTTCCCCCGGATGCGGTTGATGACCAGGTCCACGAGGATACCCAGGCCCACCGCGCAGACGATGGCAATGACCGCGCCGAGTAGATGGTTGTTTTCAAACCACTGCCCAAAGAACAGGCCGATGCCTACTGAGTACGCGGCCCAGAGGGCTGCGGAGAGCACCGTCATGCCAACGAAGCGGAGGTGCGGATAGTGAGTCACACCAGCGGTGAGGTTCACGGCAACTCTGCCGATGGGGATGAAGCGCGCCACGAGGATCAGCGATGCCGGACGCTTCCTCAGTTCCTGCCCGGCCCAACGGAACGCCCTCTGCATGCGGGGCCCCCGCATCCAGTTCCAGCGGGTGGTCCCCACCCGGCGTCCGATGAGGTACGCAATGTTGTCCCCTGTAAGCGCTCCCAGACCCGCGACGGACATCAGCAACCATGGATTGGGAACGTCCGCAGTGGCGGCCACTGCGGCCAGGCCAACCACCACGGATTCGCTGGGGATCGGCGGGAAAAACCCGTCAATGAGGCAGCAGGCCCATACCAGGAGCAGCACCCACGGCTGCCCGGCGGCAGCGAGGATGAAATCATTGATGGCCTGCATTCTCCCTATGCTATTCGGTCAATGATGAGCTGCTGTGCCGGGCGTGCCCCTTCCGGCGCAATCGTCACCGCGTGCTCCAGTGATTCCTTGGCGCGGGCGAATTTCTCCGGGGTGTCCGTGAGTAATGTCATCAGCGGTTCACCGGCGCGGACCACAGCGCCAGGCTTCGCGTGCAGGCGGATGCCGGCACCCGCCTGCACGGCGTCTTCCTTGCGGGCGCGGCCTGCCCCAAGGCGCCACGCGGCGACGCCGACGGCCAGGGCATCAAGCTCCACCAGGACACCGTCGGCCGGCGCGAGGATGACTGCGGATTCCTTGGCCACCGGAAGCTTGGCCCGCGGATCGCCGCCCTGCGCCTCGATCATCCGGTTCCACACGTCCATGGCCCGGCCATCCTGCAGCGCGGCGTGGGGATCGGCGTCGTGGACGCCGGCGCACGCCAGCATCTCTTCGGCCAGCCGGACCGTCAACTCCACCACATCTTCCGGGCCGCCGCCGGCCAGGACCTCCAGGGACTCCTCCACTTCGATCGCGTTTCCCGCCGTCAGGCCCAGCGGCGTGCTCATGTTGGTCAGCAGCGCCACGGTATTGACTCCCGCGTCCTTGCCCAGCGCCACCATGGTTTCCGCCAGTTCGCGTGCCCGGGCCTCGTCCTTCATGAACGCTCCGCTGCCAACCTTAACGTCGAGAACCAGCGAGCCCGTGCCCTCCGCAATTTTCTTGCTCATGATCGAGGAGGCGATGAGCGGTATTGCCTCCACGGTGCCGGTGACGTCGCGCAGGGCGTAAAGCTTTTTGTCGGCCGGTGCCAGTCCGGCCCCGGCAGCGCAGATCACCGCCCCGACGCCCTGAAGCTGCGCCATCATTTCGTCATTACTCAGGTCCGCACGCCAGCCCGGAATCGACTCCAGCTTGTCCAGGGTGCCGCCGGTGTGGCCAAGTCCGCGGCCCGACAGTTGCGGCACCGCCACGCCGAACACCGCCACCAAGGGCGCTAGCGGAAGGGTGATTTTGTCCCCCACTCCCCCGGTGGAATGCTTGTCGCTGGTAGCCTTCACGCCGCCGTCGGGACGCCGAAGGCCGCTGAAGTCCATCCGCTCCCCCGAAGCGATCATGGCTGCGGTCCAGCGGGAAATCTCCGCCCGGTCCATGCCGTTGAGCAGGATGGCCATGTTCAGCGCGGCCATCTGCTCCTCCGCAATGGCGCCGCGGGTATAAGCGTCTATGGTCCAGTCGATCTGCTCCGGGCTGAGGACTCCACGGTCCCGCTTGGTACGGATGATGTCGACGGCGTCGAACGCTTCAGTTGCCTGTGTCACCGGAGTCCTCCAGATGTTGGGGACCAAATGCGTCGGGCAGCACCTGGTCCATCGTTTTGATCCCTTGGGTGGTCATGAGCTCCATGTCCGGAGCCCGGAACTCGTACAGCAGTTGCCGGCAGCGGCCACAGGGCATCAGGATATTGCCGGCAGAATCCACGCAGTAGAACGCCCGCAGCAGCCCGCCGCCGGTCATGTGCAGGTTCCCCACCAGGGCGCATTCGGCACAGAGGGTCAGCCCGTAGCTGGCATTTTCCACATTGCAGCCGCTGACCAGCCGGCCATCGACGGTGAGGGCAGCAGCCCCCACCGGGAACTTCGAATACGGGACATAGGCCTTCTTCATGGCCTCGACGGCGGCAGCCTCCAGGGCCCGCCAGTTAACACCGTTTTCTACCACCGCCGTCAACCCTTGACGTACGGTATGCCGCTGGCAGCGGGTGGCCGGGACTTGCCCACGAGCCCCGCGACGGCGAGCACCGTCACCAGGTACGGCAGCAGGGCCATGAACTGGCTCGGCACCGGGGTTCCGATGATGGTCACGATGCTCTGGAGGTTGTCCGCGAAGCCGAACAGCAGGGCCGCAAAGAACGCCCCGGTGGGGTTCCACCGGCCGAAGATCAGGGCGGCCAGGGCGATGAAGCCTCGGCCGCCGGAAATCTCCTTGGTGAAGCTGTCAATGGCCACGAGGGTGAAGAACGATCCGCCGATGCCGGCGATGGCGCCGCCCTGGGTGACATTCCAGAAGCGGGTGGCGTTGACCTTGATGCCCATGGTGTCGGCAGCTTGGGGGTGCTCACCCACGGCACGCACGCGCAGGCCCCATTTCGTCTTGAACAGCCCCACCCACACCACGATGACGGCGACATACATCAAATAACCCACCACCGACTGCTTGAACAGGATGGGGCCCAGGATCGGAATTCCGGAGAGGACAGGAATCTCAACGATGCCCAGGCCGGGCGGCGAGTTGAACTTGGCCTTGTTTTCCTGCATGAGGGTGCTGAACAGGAAGCCGGTCACGCCGGATACCAGGACGTTGAGCACCACACCGACGATGATCTGGTTGACCAGGTATTTGATACTGAACACGGCCAGGACCATGGAAACCGCGGCGCCGGCCACCGCTGCCGCGAGCAGGCCGACGAATGGATTCTGGGTGATGCTGGCCACGATGGCGGCGGTGAAGGCGCCCCCATGGAGTTGGCCTTCGATGGCGATGTTGACCACCCCGACGCGTTCGCACAGCACCCCGGACAGCGAGCCGAACACCAGGGGTACGGCCAGCGTGACCGAACCGGCGATGAGGCCGGCCAGCGAAATGCTCGGCGTCCTGGCTCCGCCAACCACCCAAGTCAGGAAGGCGGCCACAAACAGTACGGTGAAGGTGATGGTCAGCCAGGCTGGGGTTGGCCGGTTCCTGGTCTTCAGGTACACGGAATAAGCCGCCATGCCAAGCATCAGGACCGAGAGGACCATGCCGCCGACCATTGCGGGTACCTCCAACGCAGGAAGCTGGAAGAAGTCCTCGCCGGTGGAAATTCAAAACTTGGCCGTCTGGGAGCCGCCCATAAGACCAAAGAAAATGAAGGCAACGATTCCCAGCGCAGGGTGGCGCTACGACTCGAATTCAATGAGTGTCCGTTTCTACGCTGAAATTCTGTTTTCACTGAGGGCTTCGCAGCACTGCGCCGGAGCGCACTGATACACCAACATTAGTGGCATACAGCACATCGGCTACCACATCCCCTTCGGATCCCGATGATTGCTGAGAATTTGTTACCAACGAGTAGGTGATGGGCCGCGCGTCTAGAGGCGCACCAGCATCTTGCCGGTGTTCGCGCCGTCGAGCAGGTCCATGAAGGCCTGGGGTGCATTCTCGAGCCCGTCCACCACCGTCTCGTCATACCGGACCGAACCATCCGCAAGCCAGGCCGACATCTTCTCGAAAAATTCCGCACGGTGCTGGCGCTGTCCTCCCACCAGGAAGCCGCGGAGGGTGAGCTGCTTGCCGATGGCGAGCGCGAGGTTACGCGGAGCCGGCGTGGCATCGGTCGAGTTGTACTGTGCGATGGCCCCGCACATCGCCACGTGGCCGCCAATGTTGAGCTCAGCCAGGGCCGCTTCCAGGTGGTCGCCACCCACGTTGTCGAAGTAAACGTCAATCCCCTTGCCGACGGTCGCCGCCTTGAGCTGGTCACGGACTGGTGCGTCGCGGTAATTAAAGGCGGCGTCAAAGCCCAGCTCGAGGAGCCGCGCCACTTTTCCGGGTGTTCCGGCGCTGCCGATTACGCGTGAAGCGCCCATGGCTTTGGCAATCTGGCCCACCAGGGAACCCACGGCGCCGGCGGCGGCTGAAACGAACACAACATCACCGGGCTTGAATTCGGCGACCTTGAGCAGTCCGGAATAGGCCGTCAGGCCGGTCATGCCCAGCGCGCCCAGGAACGCCGACGCCGGGGCGAGGTCTGTGCGGGCAACAGAGGTTGCGTTGGCATCCAGCATCGCATGTTCCCGCCAGCCCAGCTGATGGACGACGACGTCCCCCACCTTCCGCCCTTCGGCCCTGGACGCGATCACCTCACCAACGGCGCCGCCGTCGAGCGCTGCATCCAGAGCGAAGGGCGCTGAGTAGGACTTGACGTCATTCATGCGTCCGCGCATGTAGGGGTCAACTGAGATATAGAGGTTGCGGACCAGGATCTGACCGTCCCGAAGCTCCGGCAGGGGTGACTCGGCCAGGCGGAAGTTTTCGGGGACAGGACGCCCTGCCGGACGTGAAACCAGCTGGATTTCCCGGGTGAAGGCAGGCAGTGCGGTGGTTGCGCTCATGCGGCAAACTCCATGATCTTGATGTCAACGGTGATGTTCCCGCGGGTGGCGTTGGAGTAGGGGCAGATCTGGTGCGCTTTGGCCACCAGGGACTCGGCCGTGGCGAGATCCAGGGCCGGAACTGCGATCTCCAGCTCAGCGGCGAGGCCATAGCCCACGCCTTCGTCCATGGCGCCAAAGTGGATTTTGGCTGCAACGGCAGAGTCCGTCAGGTCTGCGCGCTCCTTGCGCCCCACAAGGCGGAGCGCCGAATGGAAGCAGGCCGCGTAGCCGGCGGCGAAAAGCTGCTCCGGGTTGGTGCCCTGGCCGTCGCCGCCCAGCTCAACGGGGCTGGCCAGGCTGACAGCCAGCTTCCCGTCGTTGGTGCGTGCGTTGCCGTCGCGGCCTTCGCCGGAAGCCAGTGCCTCGGCAGTATAGAGAGTCTTCATGTGTGGTCCGTCCTGTTGGATGTGATACCGGAAAATCTTGGGGGCTCAGTGCGAGCGGTGAAGGGCTTGGGTGAGCCGTTCCAGGGTGGCACGAAGCTGTTCGAGCTCATCGGGGGACAGCCCGGCAGCGTCCGCGAGGTGCCGGGGAATTCCGCTTGCCTTGGCGCTTAGGGCGCGTCCGCCCGGCGTCAGGTGGACAGCAACACGGCGCTCGTCTTCCCCGGACCGGCGGCGCTCGAGGAATCCCATGGCTTCCAGGCGCTTGAGCAACGGCGACAGCGTGCCGGAGTCCAGGCCCAGCTCCTCGCCAAGCTCCTTGACTCCCTTCGGCTCCGACTCCCACAGGACCAGCATCACCAGGTACTGCGGGTACGTCAGGCCGAGGTCTTCGAGCACGGGGCGGTAGACCGCTGTTGCAGCGCGGGAGGCGGAATACAGGGCAAAACACACCTGGCGGTCAAGACGGGGAGCTTCAGTCACAGCTTTCACAGTAGCGCACAATTCAATTGTGCACAACTTAAGTGGGCCTAGATCGGCGCTGTTAAACCCAATGGACACCCGAGGCTCCAGGAGGAGTCCTCAGGTGTCCATTCAGGCCCTGCAGAATGCAGCTGGTCAGAGGTCCCGGATGGTCCGGAGGGCTGCTGCGGTCAGGACCTGGATACCAAGGCCCAGGGCGCGCTCGTCCAGGATGTAGTCACCACGGTGCAGGTCGTATTCTTCGCCGCCAGGGGTTTTGGTACCAAGCCGCATCATGGCTCCGGGACGTTCCGCCAGGAACCAGGCGAAGTCCTCACCGCCCATGGACTGCGGCGTGAGCGTGACCGCGCTCTCACCGATCTCGGCCCGGGCCGCGGCTTCGATCAGCGCTGTCTCGTGTTCGGAGTTGACCACCGGCGGCACTCCCCTGGTGTGTTCCAGGTGCACGTCCACGCCATACGGCGCGGCCACCTGCTGCACCACCTCATCCAGCAGTTCGCCGGCGTCGTGCCAGGCGTCCCGGTCCAGGCACCGCATGGTGCCGGCCATGTAACCGGTACCGGGGATGGCGTTGGGGGCGGAGCCGGCGCTGATCTGGCCCCACACCACGGACACCCCGCTCCGGACATCCACCCTGCGCGACAGCACGGCCGGAACGTTGACGGCGATCTGCGCCAGGGCGAACACCAGGTCCTCGGTGAGGTGCGGACGGGAGGTGTGGCCGCCACGGCCGCCTAGCTCGATTTTGATCGTGTCCGACGCGGACGTAATGGCGCCTATGCGCGTACCGATGCGTCCGACGTCGATCCTGGGGTCACAGTGCAGCGCAAAAATGCGCGGCACGCCTTCCAGTACGCCCTGTTCGATGCAGGAAAGCGCGCCGCCGGGCATGGTCTCCTCGGCGGGCTGGAAGATGATCCGGACCGTGCCGCCGAGCGGGGCGTCCTGGTGCATGGCCTGCAGGACCAGGGCGATCCCAAGCATGGTGGCGGTGTGGACGTCGTGGCCGCAGGCGTGCGTCACGCCATGGTTCCTCGAGGCAAACGGCAGCCCGGTTTCCTCGATGATCGGCAGGGCGTCAATGTCGCCGCGCAATGCCGTGGCGATCGGTCCTTCGCCAATGTCCACGGTCAGGCCGGTGCCCTCAAGCCGCCGCGGCGCCAGCCCGGCAGCTTCGAGGCGTTCCACGAGCTTGTCCGTCGTGCGGAATTCCTTGAAGGACAGCTCGGGATGTGCGTGAAGATCCCTGCGGAATTCGATCAGTTCCGGAAGGAGCGGCTCCAGCCACGGCCGCACTAATGCGGTGGGCTCGGCTTCAGTAGTGTAATTACGCACTCATTTACTCTAGCGATCGTCCACGGAATAGCGTCATCGGGGCGGGAGAGTTACAGCCCGCGCCGCGCACGTACTCTCCCGACCAGGGTCAAAGAACGTCAGTGTCACCACTGGCCTTGAGCGCATCAACCGCGCCTTTGACCCGCTGGGCGTGTTCCTTGGTGGTCACCAACAGGGCATCGCCCGTATCGACAATCACCACGTCCTTGATGCCGATCAGCGCAATCACGCGCTTTGTATCGGAAACCACCACACCGCTGGCATTTTCGGTGAAAACACGCGCACCCTCACCGATGACCGTGACGTCGTCGACTTCCCGCGCACTGTTGAGCCTGCCCACCGAAGCGAAATCCCCGACGTCGTCCCAACGGAAAGTGCCCGGCACAACGGCAACGTCGCCCGCGGCTGCGGCAGGTTCGGCCACGGCATAATCGATGGCGATCTTGGGCAGCGTTGGCCAGACGCGGGCCGTGACGGCATCACGTTCAGGAGTGTCCCAGGCCTGGGCGATCTCCTGCAGGCCCTTGAACAGCTCCGGCTGGTTGGCCTCAAGGTGCTTGAGCATCAGGGCCACCGGCGCCACGAACATGCCGGCATTCCAGACGTACTCGCCGCTGTCCACATACTGCTGGGCGACTTCCTCGTCCGGTTTCTCCACGAACTCCACCACGGCCTGTGCACTGGGGGCACCTTCAATGTGAAGTTCCTGGCCCGCCCGGATGTAGCCGAAGCCGGTGGACGGGTGGGTCGGCTTGATGCCAATGGTTACGATCTTGCCGGCCGCCGCCGTGTGGATGGCTTCGCGGACCGCTTCCTGGAACATGCTGTCCGGGCTGATCACTTGGTCGGCGGCGAAGGAACCCATGATGGTGTCCGGGTCCCGCTCGTGCAGGATGGCGGCAGCCAGGCCAATCGCGGCGCCGGAATCTTTAGGCTCGCTTTCCAGGACCAGATCGGAGTCCTGGATCTCAGGCAACTGCCGGCACACGGCAGCGCGGTGCGCAGTGCCGGTAACCACCAGCACGCGCCGGCCTGCGAGGGGCTCCAGGCGGTCGTAGGTGGCACGCAGCAAAGTGCTGCCGGACCCCGTGAGGTCGTGAAGGAACTTGGGAGCTGCTGCACGTGACAGGGGCCAGAGGCGGGTCCCCACTCCGCCTGCCGGAATCACCGCGATAAAGCGGTCAAGGGGTGAAGCCGGGCTTGTCACTTTGTCTGTACTCATCAGGGCCTACTTTAGCCGACAGGGCGCGGACTCCCGGTTGGGGGCGGCTCCGGACCCCTCCACGGCCGGCATCTTGTGGTCTTCGTCTCAATTAAAAGCAAAATCGGGGCATTGGGGGGTCACCAAGGAGTTCCTGAATTGAATAAGCTGTGAGCGAAGCCTAGATTTAGGATCGAGCTACGAGTGCTCTCGCAGCAGGCGTTCCCCCCGCGTGGATCTCATGCCAGCGCCGCTGTGTTGCAGGGAGGTTTATCAGTGCCGACAAAACCAGCTGGCACCTTGTACCGCGGCCGTGAAGGCATGTGGTCCTGGGTAGGACACCGAATTACCGGTGTAGTGATCTTTTTCTTCTTGTTGGTCCATGTCCTTGACACCTCATTGGTGCGTGTATCCCCAGAGGCCTACACGGCAGTCATCGGTGCCTACAAGAACCCCCTTATGGCCCTGGGTGAAACGGGCCTGGTTGCCGCGATTGTTTTCCATGCCTTTAACGGCCTGCGGATCATCGCGGTGGACTTCTGGAGGAAGGGCGCCAAGTACCAGCGCCAGATGCTGTGGACTGTCCTGGCCCTGTGGGTAGTTGTGATGGTCGGCTTCTCCATCCGCCACCTTTCCCTCGCTCTTGGAGGTCACTAAGCCATGACTGCAACGATTGAAAACCCACGCAGTGGGAAAAACAGCAGTGGGAAGATTTCACCCCAGTACCGCCGCACCGGCAGCAGCAGGGGCAACTTCGAGATGCTGGCGTGGCTGTTTATGCGCCTGTCCGGCATTGTGCTGGTAATCCTCATCTTCGGCCACCTCTTTGTGAACCTCATGGTGGGTGAGGGCATCCATGCCATCGACTTCGGTTTCGTGGCCGGCAAGTGGGCTGACCCGTTCTGGCAGATTTGGGACCTGGCCATGCTGTGGCTTGCAATGCTGCACGGCACCAACGGCGTCCGCACCATAATCAACGACTACGCCGAGAAGGATTCCGCCCGTCTCTGGCTCAAGATCGTGCTCTACGCGGCCACTACCGTCATCATCGTCCTGGGCACCATGGTGATCTTCACTTTCAACCCGTGCCCCATCGTTGACGGTGTCCAGCTGCCCGGCGGCTTCTGCCCCGCGTAGCCCACCTTTACACCGTTGAACACGGTGAGCCGCGGGCTGAGTTTTGCGGTGCAGGCAACGCCTGTCCTTTGTTTTATTGCGAATTTTGAGAGAAAGAGCGCCAAGTATGCAGGTCCATAAGTACGACGTCGTCATCGTCGGTGCCGGTGGCGCTGGCATGCGCGCCGCGATCGAGTCCGGTCAGCGCGCGCGCACAGCAGTACTGACCAAGCTCTACCCCACCCGCTCGCACACCGGTGCGGCGCAGGGTGGCATGTGTGCGGCCCTTGCCAACGTCGAGGAAGACAACTGGGAATGGCACACCTTCGACACCGTCAAGGGCGGCGACTACCTGGTTGACCAGGACGCAGCGGAGGTCATGGCGAAGGAAGCCATCGACGCCGTGCTGGACCTTGAGAAGATGGGCCTGCCGTTCAACCGCACGCCTGAAGGCCGTATTGACCAGCGCCGCTTCGGTGGCCACACCCGCGACCACGGCAAGGCACCGGTCCGCCGCGCCTGCTACGCCGCCGACCGCACCGGCCACATGATCCTGCAGACGCTCTACCAAAACTGCGTCAAGCACAACGTGGAGTTTTACAACGAGTACTACGTCCTGGACCTGCTGACGGTCGAGGAAGACGCCGTCCGCGAAGACGGTACGCCCTACAAGCAGAAGCGTGTTGCCGGTGTGGTCTCCTACGACCTCGCCTCCGGTGAACTGCACGTCTTCCAGGCCAAGTCCGTGGTGTTCGCTTCCGGCGGCGCAGGGAAGGTCTTCAAGACCACCTCCAACGCCCACACCCTCACCGGCGACGGCATGGGCATCGCGTTCCGCCGCGGCATCCCGCTGGAGGACATGGAGTTCTTCCAGTTCCACCCGACAGGCCTGGCCGGCCTGGGCATCCTGCTCTCCGAGGCAGCACGCGGTGAGGGCGCTATCCTGCGCAACTCCGAGGGGGAGCGCTTCATGGAGCGCTACGCCCCCACCATCAAGGACCTCGCACCCCGCGACATCGTGGCCCGCTCCATGGCCAACGAGGTCCGCGAAGGCCGCGGCTGTGGCCCGAACAAGGATTACGTCCTCCTGGACCTGACCCACCTGGAACCGGCGCACATCGACGCCAAACTGCCGGACATCACCGAATTCGCCCGCACCTACCTTGGCGTGGAGCCCTACACGGAGCCGGTGCCCGTATTCCCGACGGCGCACTATGCCATGGGCGGCATCCCCACCAACATCAGCGCCGAGGTCCTGCAGGACAACGACACCGTGATTCCGGGCCTCTACGCCGCCGGTGAGGTTGCCTGCGTGTCCGTCCACGGCTCCAACCGCCTGGGCACCAACTCGCTGCTGGACATCAACGTGTTCGGCAAGCGCGCCGGCATTGCAGCGGCCGAGTACTCCAAGACCGCCGACTTCGTGGACCTCCCCGAAGACCCGGAGGCCTACACCATCGACCTGCTGAACATTGCCCGCAACGGCAGCGGCAACGAGAAGGTGGCCCTCATCCGCAAGGATCTGCAGGACACCATGGACGCCAACATGCAGGTGTTCCGCACCGCCGACACGCTGAACCAGGTTCTGCGGGACATTGAGTCCTTCGACGCCCGGTACAAGAACATCAGCGTCCAGGACAAGGGCAAGCGCTTCAACCTTGACCTGCTCGAGGCCGTTGAACTCGGCTTCCTGCTGGAACTCGCCAAGGTCATGACCGTGGCGGCCCTGCACCGTGAGGAATCCCGCGGCGGACACTTCCGTGAGGACTTCCCGGACCGCAACGACGAGAAATTCATGAAGCACTCCATGGCGTACAAGGACGACCACGCCCCGGCCGACGGCACCGCGGGGACCGCGGAAACAACAGCCGGCATCCGTCTGGGCACCAAACCGGTTGTCTTTACCCGCTACGAGCCGATGGTGAGGAAGTACTAAGATGACCGCCGAACTTGCTGAGCCAGCCTCCAAGATCGAACTGCCCGCCGGCGTCGGAGGCGGCGGGGACATCCCATCGTTCGATGTCACCCTTCGCGTGCGCCGCTACAACCCCGAGGTGTCCGAGGACGCCACGTGGGATGACTTCAAAGTGACCATGTACGGCACTGACCGCGTGCTGGATGCCCTGCACAAGGTCAAGTGGGAGATCGACGGCAGCGTTTCCTTCCGCCGCTCCTGCGCCCACGGCGTCTGCGGATCCGATGCCATGCGCATCAACGGCCGCAACCGCCTTGCCTGCAAGACCCTGCTGAAGGACCTGGACACCACCAAACCCATCACGGTCGAACCGATCAAGGGCCTGCCGGTGGAGAAGGACCTGATCGTGGACATGGAGCCGTTCTTCCAGTCCTTCCGCGAAGTCATGCCGTTCCTGATCAACAAGGGCCACGAGCCCACCAAGGAGCGCCTGCAGTCCGTCGAGGACCGCGAGCGGTTCGACGACACCACCAAGTGCATCCTCTGCGCCGCGTGCACCTCGTCCTGCCCCGTGTTCTGGACCGACGGCCAGTACTTCGGACCGGCGGCAATCGTCAACGCACACCGCTTCATCTTCGATTCCCGTGATGACGCCGGCGACATGCGCCTGGAGATCCTGAACGACAAGGAAGGTGTGTGGCGCTGCCGCACCACCTTCAACTGCTCCGAGGCATGCCCCCGCGGCATCCAGGTGACCCAGGCAATTGCCGAGGTCAAGCAGGCAATCCTGTCCCGCAAGATCTGATTTCGCTCGCTATGAAGCAATGCGGGGTCACTTCCTGCCCATTCCACTCGTGGAATTGGGCAGGAAGTGACCCCGCATTGCGTTAAACGAAAGCAGCACCAGTGTCCCGTTCCGAAAAGGTCAGTTTTGAAGGCTCCACCGGCGAAGTACTCTCCGGCATCATTGATGTGCCGGAAGGTCCCGTGCGGGGCTGGGGTGTGTTTTCGCACGGCTTCACCCTGGGCAAGGACAGCCCCGCGGCGTCGCGGATGTGCAAGGCCCTGGCCGATACGGGGATCGGCATGCTGCGCTTCGACAACCTCGGGCTGGGCGAGTCGGCGGGCCATTGGTCCGAGGGCTCGTTCAGCCACAAGGTGGCGGACACCGTAAAAGCGGCCGAGTTTATGCGCGCCGAGGGCAAGGCGATTTCATTGCTGGTGGGGCACTCCTTCGGCGGCGCCGCCGTGCTGTCCGCGGCACGGCAGATCCCCGAGCTCGACGCCGTCGCTACCGTAGGTGCACCGTTCTCACCGAAGCACGTGGCGCACGTGTTCGACGCGGCGCTGGACAAGATCCTCAGCGAAGGCAGCGCCGAAGTGGATCTTGGCGGGAAACACGTGGAAATCAGGAAACACTTTGTGGAGGACCTGGAGAACGCGGACCTCACGGACTGCATCCGGCAGCTGCACAAGCCGCTGATGGTGCTGCACTCCCCCACGGACAACACGGTGGGCATCGAGAACGCCAGCTCAATCTTCCAGACGGCACGCCACCCGCGGAACTTCGTGTCCCTTGAAGGCAGCGACCACCTGCTGACCGGCAAGGGCCAGGCAACCCGCGCCGCCCGGATTATTTCTGCCTGGGCCGACCAATACCTCGACGCCGGGCGCTAGCCCCCGCGCCGCCGTCGCGCTCTACGGGCGTCTTGCCGGGCTGGATGTGCCGGGAGCCCGCCAGCGTCTTTTCGTGGCCGGCCGGGGCGCTCTTGAGGTCCTCTTCGCGGATGGCTGACCAGGCGGCTGAGACCAGGTAGACCTGGCTAAGCAGGTTGAACCAGATCAGCAGCCCGATGATGATAGCGAAGGGCGCCAGGATGGGGTTCCTGCCCGCGCCCGCGAGCAGTTCGGTACTAAACACCTGCAGGATCGTGGTGCCGACGGCCGCGAGGATGGTTCCCTCCAACAGGGGCCGCCGCGACAGCTTGAGCCCGCCAGCCAGACGGAACATCACCACGGCGGTCACCCAGCTCAGGACCAAGGGCACGCCGATCTTGATGAGGGTGGTGAGCGGCCCGGCGACGGCAGGGTCCAGCCGCAGGAAATCACTCACCCAGCCGGCCGCGGTGCCGAACACCAGGGACGCTCCAGCGCTGATGACCAGGGCCACGCCCAGAAGCAACAGGGTGCCGGCATCGCGCAGCTTCAGCAGGACGGGGTTACTCTTCAGCGGCGGGAGTACCATGACGCCGCGGAGGCCGTCGCGGAGGCCGGCGATCCAGCCCAGGGACGTAACGATTGTGACCACGGCCGCTATCACCGCCGTCCAGCCCAGGCCGTCCGGGTTCAGCAGGTCCTTGGGATCCACCAGTCCCGCACCGCCGTTCACTTTCAGCAGGCCCGGCGCGCTTTGCGCCACGCTGCTGATGATGGTGTCCAGCAGGGCAGGCTGGCCCCGCAGCGCCAGGCCGGCAATGGAAAACCCCGTAGCCAGCAGACCCGTGATGGAGAAGAACATTCTGAACCCCATGCCGGCACTCATGAGCGGGCCGTGCTGAAGGTTGTAGTGCTGCCACGCGCGCATGGGCCGGAAGGCGTTAAGCCGGGCGAGCAGCCACTGCACCATGGCCAGCAGACTGGCCACCGGGCCGCCGTCGGACCTTCTCGCCTTGCCCCAGTCCATCCGTTTCTGGACGACGGCAAGCTCCAGGCGCGCCCGCTCAGTGGGGAGCGGTGGCTCCGTTTGCGCCGGCATCCGCTGCTGTTTCGGTGCCACCGGTCCCGCCGTCGTCGTCAGTTTCAGTCCCAAAGTCCAACTCTTCCCGTAGCTGCCAAATGCCGTCAGCATCATGCTCGTAGAGTCCCATGCTAACCACAGGGAAGGTGGCTTTGTAGTTTTCGAGCACCGTTTCGGCCTCGTCGAGGCTCTCCGGGGCAACGTCGTGGGCGATGGTGACGTGGGGGTGGTAGGAGAACGGCAGCTCTCGTTCGAGCGGGCCGGCTTGGAGTTTCTCATGCAGGTCCACACACGCGTCGAAGCCCTCTTCGACGTTGATGTAGACCACCGGAGACACGGGCCGGAACGTGCCGGTGCCTGCAATGGTCACCGTAAACGGGGCCTGGCTGCGCGCCACCTCTTGGACGTGGGCGCGTGTGGCTTCCCAGTCATCTGTCGGGGTGGTGGTGACCAGCGTGATGTGGGCAGGTACCACCCCCGCCATCGGGTCCCCGAACGAAGCCCGCCACCGCTGCAGTTCCTCGGCGATGGCAGAAGGGAATCCCAGAATGACGCCGACGCTCACTCCTTCGCTGACAGTGCTGGCGGCAGGCATCGCGCTAGCGGACTCCGGCCAGGCTCAGCGACGGCAGGAAACCCAACCGCTCGTAGACCTGGCTGAGGGTCACCGAGGCAATTTCGCGGGCGCGCTCGGCACCCCGGGCCAGGAGCCGGTCGAGTTCGGCGGGGTCCGCCATTAGCTCGTTGGTGCGGTTCCGCAGCGGGGTGATGAAGTCCACCACTACCTCGGCAAGGTCCACCTTCAGGTGGCCGTACATCCTACCCTGGTATTCGGCCTCAAGGTCCGCCACCGATTTGCCCGTGAGGGAGGAGTAGATGGTCAGCAGGTTGGAGATGCCGGGCTTTTCGTCGCGATCAAAACGGATCTCGGTGCCGGCGTCGGTCATGGCCGACTTGATCCGCTTGGCCGCGAACTTGGGGTCTTCCAGAAGCTGGATGGAGCCGTTGGGGGATTCCCCGGTCTTCGACATTTTGGCGGTGGGGTTCTGCAGGTCGTAGATCTTGGCGCTGGCCTTGAGGATGGTGGCCTCCGGCACGGTGAACGTCTCGCCGAACCGGGTGTTGAACCGCTGCGCGAGGTTCCTGGTCAGTTCCAGGTGCTGGCGCTGGTCCTCCCCCACCGGCACAAGGTCCGTCTGGTAGAGCAGGATGTCGGCGGCCATGAGCGTCGGATAGGCGAAGAGGCCAAGCGTGGCGGCGTCCGCGCCGGCCTTCTGGCTCTTGTCTTTGAACTGCGTCATGCGGGAGGCCTCGCCAAACCCCGTGATGCAGTTCAGGGCCCATGCCAGTTGCGCGTGTTCCGGTACGTGGGACTGGACGAAGAAGATGCTCTTGTCTGGATCAATGCCGGCGGCGATGTACTGGGCGGCTACCACACGGGTGCGGTTGGTGAGCTCTGCCGGATCGAAGTCCACGGTGATGGCGTGCAGATCGGGGATGAAGAACACCGCATCGTAGGCGGACTGCATGTCCACCCAGTTGCGGACTGCCCCGATGTAGTTGCCCAGGTGCAGGGAATCGGCTGTGGGCTTGGCGCCGGACAGGACCCGTTTGCGGCCAAGTGAAGTTGAGCTGGTCATTCGTGGGAACCTTAAGGATTAGAGCCGGTAGTCCACTACCAGCGGGGCATGGTCAGAGAAGCGCGTGTCCCACGAGGGCGCCCGGTCCACCACTGCCGAGAAGGCTGCTGCGGCGAGGTCCGGGGTGGCCAGATGGTAGTCAATACGCCAGCCGGTGTCGTTGTCGAAGGCCTGGCCTCGCTGTGACCACCAGGTGTACGGGCCGTCAATGTCTCCCGCCAGGCCACGGTGGACATCCTTCCAACCAATGTCCTCGCCGAAGAAGCGGTCAAAGTAGGCGCGTTCGTCGGGCAGGAAGCCAGCCTTCTTGACGTTGCCCTTCCAGTTCCTGATGTCGCGCTCGCTATGGCCCACGTTGAGGTCGCCCACCACCAGTGCGTGATCGCTGTGCTTGGTGAGCTCGGGAAGCCGGGTGCTCATGACGTCCAGGAACCGGTATTTGTCCACCTGCTTGGGAGTTCCCACCTCGCCGGAGTGCACATAGGCGCTCGCGACAGTCAGCTGCACCGGGTTGCCCGCGGCGTCGGTCAGCCTGAAATCGGCTTCCACCCAGCGGCCGGCGGTGGCGAAGTAGTCGTCGCCGATACCGTTGCGGGTGTCCAGCGGTTCTTCGCGGGATGCAATGGCGACGCCTGCACGGCCCTTGGCCTCGGCTTCGGCGTGCAGGATGTGCCAGCCGTCGCCGAGGAGCTGGCGGACGATGGCGTCAGGTGCGCGGACCTCCTGGAGGCAGAGGATGTCCACCTCGCGCGGCTCCAGCCATGCCGCCATCCCGTTCTTGAAGGCAGCCCGGAGGCCGTTGACGTTGACTGATGCGATGCGAAGGTGATCCTTCGTAGATGCCGAACTCACCCGCACCACTCTAGTCGATGATGGTTCCGCGGACCGGGTCCCCGGCGCCGCCGGCGGAGCGGATCATATCCCGGGCATTGGTTGCGGTGATCTCGATGGTCTCCAGCGCCCGCCGGATCGTCTCCTGGTCCGCTGCCTCGCCCTTTGCCCGCTCCTGCTCCACCACCCGGATCTGCACCTGCACAATCTTGAAGGAGTGGTCCAGCTTGAGGTCCCGGACTTCGTCCGCTTCGGTCCGCTCGGACACCACCCGGGTGCCGCCATGGTCAGCAGAGGCCGACGACGGGGCACGTCCGGCTGCGCTGTTGAAGGCGTTCTGGGCTTGGGTCAGCTTGGCGCCGGCCTTTTTGGCGGCTTTCTGGATGCTGAACACCACGAAGGAGGCCAGTGCGAGCCAGAACGCGGCGATGACTGCCACGACCCAGCCCACGACGTCGTTCTGGTTGGCGGCGAAAATCACGGCAACCACGAAGGCGATGATAAAGACCATCATCCCCGGCCCGCTGATCCGCAGCATGGAGAAGCCGCCCTTGGACCGACCGGACGGAGATTGAGGGTTACCCAGAGATTGCATGGGTCCATTGTCTCAAACGCCGCCGCGCCCTTTGGCACCTTCCACCCCCGGCGAACAGTCCGCCCTTAACTGACGACGGCGGCGCCGCACCTTTGCAAATAAGGTGCGGCGCCGCCCGTCGTATGCTTTGTGCAGTTAGGCGATTCCCGCCTGGCGTTCCGCGGCTTCAACCACGTTAGTCATCAGCAGTGCCACGGTCATGGGACCCACGCCTCCGGGGTTCGGCGAAATCCAGCCGGCGACCCCTGCCGCGGCGGGATCGATGTCGCCATGGACTCTGCTCTTACCCGTCTCGGGGTCGGTTTCACGGGTGACGCCGACATCGAGCAGGGCAGCGCCAGGCTTCACGTCCGCAGCCTTGACGATGTGTTTGACGCCCGCAGCGCCCACAATGACGTCAGCCTGCCGCAGCAGCTCCGGGAGGTTTTTGGTCCCGGTGTGGGTCAGCGTCACGGTGGCGTTGACGTCCCGCCGCGTTAGCAGCAGGCCAATGGAGCGGCCGATCGTGACGCCACGGCCTACCACCACAACGTGCTTGCCGGCGAGGCTGTAGCCGTTGCGCTCCAGCAGCTCGATGACGCCGCGGGGCGTGCACGGCAACGGGGTGGTGATTTCCTTGTTGACGTTGAGCACCAGCCGGCCGAGGTTGGTCGGGTGCAGGCCGTCGGCATCCTTGGCGGGGTCGATCCGCTCCAGGATGGCGTCGGTGTCCAGGTGCTTTGGCAACGGCAGCTGCACGATGTAGCCGTGGCAGGCCGGATCATCGTTAAGTTCGTCAATGAGATCCTCAACGTCAGCCTGGGAGGCGTCCGCCGGAAGCTCCCGCTGAATCGAGTTCATCCCGATCTGCACAGACTGCTTGTGCTTCATGGAGACGTACAGCTGCGAGGCGGGGTCAGCGCCCACGAGCACAGTGGCGATGCCAGGAGTGACGCCCTTGGCCTTTAGTGCGGCCACGCGTTCGGTCAGCTCGGCCTTGATGGCAGCGGCGGTAGCCTTGCCGTCAAGGATTTGTGCAGTGCCGGTTTCAGTGCTCATGGATCACCACTGCTCGTGCTGCGGGTAAAGCGGGAAATCGGCGGCGAGTTTGTCCACGCGGGACTGCAGTGCCTCGATATCGACGCTGCCGGACGTGCCCTTTACGAGGGCGGTGGCGATGATCTCGGCAACCTCCGTGAACTCGGCGGCGCCGAAGCCGCGGGTGGCCAGGGCGGGCGTGCCGATGCGCAGCCCGGAGGTGACCATCGGCGGGCGGGGGTCGAACGGGACGGCGTTGCGGTTGACCGTGATGCCCACGGAGTGCAGGAGGTCTTCGGCCTGCTGGCCGTCCAGCTGCGAGTTGCGCAGGTCCACCAGGACCAGGTGCACATCGGTGCCGCCGGTGAGGACGGCGACGCCGGCTTCGGCGACGTCGGCCTGGTTCAGGCGGTCGGCGATAATCTTGGCGCCTTCCAGGACGCGCTCCTGGCGCTCCTTGAACTCCTGGGTACCGGCAATCTTGAACGCCACGGCCTTGGCGGCGATGACGTGCATGAGCGGTCCGCCCTGCTGGCCGGGGAACACGTTGGAGTTGATCTTCTTGGCCCACTCCTGCTTGGCCAGGATCACACCGGAGCGGGGGCCAGCGAGGGTCTTGTGCACGGTGGAAGTCACGACGTCGGAGTGCGGCACCGGGCTCGGGTGCAGGCCTGCCGCAACCAGGCCGGCGAAGTGTGCCATGTCAGTCCACAGGAGCGCGCCCACTTCATCGGCGATGGAGCGGAAGGCGGCGAAGTCCAGCTGGCGCGGGTACGCGGACCAGCCGGCGATGATGACCTGGGGCTTCTCGGCGATGGCGTGCTCGCGCAGCTTGTCCATGTCCACGCGGAAGCTGTCCTGCTCCACCTGGTAGGCAGCCACACTGTAGAGCTTGCCGGAGAAGTTGAGCTTCATGCCGTGGGTCAAGTGGCCGCCGTGGGCCAGGGACAGGCCCAGGATCTTGTCGCCCGGGGTGATCATGGCGGATAGTGCGGCGGCGTTCGCCTGCGCACCGGAGTGCGGCTGGACGTTGGCGTACTCGGCGCCGAACAGTGCCTTGACGCGGTCGATGGCGAGCTGCTCCGCGACATCCACGTATTCGCAGCCACCGTAATAGCGGCGGCCCGGGTAGCCTTCGGCGTACTTGTTGGTTAGGACGGAGCCTTGGGCTTCCATAACGGCGCGCGGGGCGAAGTTTTCGGAGGCGATCATTTCCAGAGTGCCGCGCTGGCGGCCAAGTTCCTGGCTGAGGACTGCTGCGATTTCGGGATCAAGCTCGGCCAGCGACTGGTTGCTGACAGCGGCTGTTGTGGTGGCGGTAGTAGTCACGAAAAACTCCTGGCTAGGGATACGGGCAATGCTAAGGTCAGGCTACCGGCTGGCGCGCCCCACTGCCCCTTGATGACAGGGCGTGAAAGTGCGCGGGAATGAGGGCTGTTTCCCGTCAGGGTTGCAGCACTTGTCCGGCAAGACATGACCCTCGGCCCAGGCGTACGATCCGTGGTCTTCGTGATTGCCGCTCCCTGGTGGTTAGCCACCCAACGCCAGTTGCGACTCCCCAAGACTACCAATAACCGCCGTGCCGCGCGGGTAGGCTGGTACGCGTGAGTGATGAGCAGCTGAAGCAAGCGTATGTACTAACACTGTCCTGCCCGGACCGCCCCGGAATCGTCCACGCCGTGGCCGGCGCCCTGTTGGTGGCCGGCTGTAATATTTTGGACTCACAGCAGTACGGCAGCCCTGCTACCGGCAACTTCTTCATGCGCGTGGAAGCCACGACGGCGGCCTCCCGGGCCGAGCTCCAAGCCGCCCTTGAGCCGGTGGCAAAGGCCTTCGGCATGCAGTGGAGCCTGAACGCCGTAGGCCAGAAGGTCCGCACCCTGCTGATGGCCAGCACGTCAGCCCACTGCCTTAACGACATTCTCTTCCAACAGCGTTCCGGCACCCTGCCCATCGAGATTCCCGCCATCGTCTCCAACCACAGGGACCTCGCCGGGCTCGCGGAGTTCTACGGAATCCCGTTCCACCACATCCCTGTCACGCCGGACACCAAGGCCCAGGCCGAGGACAAACTGCGCGCCCTGATAGCCGAGCACGATATTGAACTCACCGTGCTGGCCCGGTACATGCAGATCATTTCCGATGACCTCTGCGCCGAACTCACCGGGAAGGCCATCAACATCCACCACTCGTTCCTGCCGTCCTTCAAAGGCGCCAAGCCGTACCACCAGGCCCACGCCCGCGGCGTGAAGCTGATCGGGGCCACCGCCCACTACGTCACGGGCGCCCTGGATGAGGGCCCCATCATTGAGCAGGAAGTCATCCGGGTGGACCACGCCCGGACCCCGGAACAGTTTGTGCAGATGGGCCGCGACGTCGAGGGCCGAACCTTGGCGCAGGCCGTCCAGTGGCACGCCGAGCACCGTGTCCTGCTGGACGGCAACCGGACCGTGGTCTTCAACTAGCAGCCGCCACCGGACCGGCCTTGGCTTAACGACATGGAGCATCCGGAAGAACCCGGAAGGGCGGCGCAGCGTGAACGGTTCATCAGCCTGCTCAAGGCCGAACACCGCCACTCTGTTCTGGAGGTGGGTGCCGGGCTGGGGCTGGACGGCCTGCAGTTTGTCCGGGCAGGCATCCATTACACGGGTGTGGACCCCTCGGAGGGGCACGTCCACCTGGCGCGGGCGAAGGGCTTGGACGTCTCAGTTGCCAGCGCGGAGCACCTGCCGTTTCCGGACGGCGCGTTCCCCGCTGTGTGGGCCGTGAGTACTCTGCTGTACAGCACTGCCGCCGACATCGACGGCGTCCTGCGCGAACTGGTGCGCGTCACGGCACCCAACGCGCCCATCGCTGTAGGGCTTGTGTCGGATAAGGGCGAGGAGCAGTTCCTGATCCTCCGCGCCCCGCCCTCCCCCAACTAATATGTAGTTGGGCCAGGGAACCGATGTCCTAGGCTAGGGCGTATGGCTCCTCTTCACACTTTTGCCGGCCACGCGCCGGCCGTCCACGACTCCGCCTTCATCGCCCCTACTGCCTCGATCATTGGCAACGCAGCCCTCGCCGAAAACTCGAGCGCCTTCTATGGGGTGTCCGTCCGGGCTGACACCGCGGCCATCATCGTGGGCCCGGGCAGCAACCTCCAGGACAATGTGGTGCTGCACGGGGATCCGGGTTTCCCCTGCACCGTCGGCGCCGGGGTGAGCGTGGGGCACGCGGCCGTCGTCCATGGATGCACAGTGGAGGACGACTGCCTGATCGGCATGGGCGCCACCATCCTGAACGGCGCGGTGATCGGCACCGGCTCGCTTGTGGCGGCCGGCGCCGTAGTTTTGGAGGGCACAGTTGTGCCGCCCCGCTCGCTGGTGGCTGGCGTCCCGGCGAAGGTCCGGCGGAAACTCACTGACGAGGAGTTCGACGGCGTGAAGCAGAATGCCGCACGCTACGTGGAACTGGCCCGTACCCACCGTGAGCTGCCCGGGTAGTTTCAATCCCCGCAGTTTCCTCGAGGCACCCCCGGTGCAGCCATCCAGTTGCGTTAACTTCTTGACTGCAACCATCCACGTAAGGCAATCTTCTTTTCATGTCCGCCACACCGCGCTCGACGAAGAGCAAACCCAAGAATCCGGGATCGCAGTCTGCCCTCAGGCAACTGAACCAGCAGCGGATCATCGAGACGCTCATGAGCGGCCCGTCCACCCAGGCCGAGCTTGCGCGGCAGACCGGGCTGTCAACGGCCACGGTCTCCAATATCGTCAAAATCATGCAGGATGCGGGCCTGGCGTCGACCGAACCCATTACCAGTTCCGGCCGCCGGGCACTCAACGTCCGGCTCAACAGCAACGGTGCGGTGGCCGTCGGAATCGACTTCGGCCGGCGCCATCTCCGCGTGGTCCTGGCATCCCTGAGCTATCACGTGATCGCGGAAGAATCTGTACTCCTGCCTCTCGGCCACCAATCCGAGGAAGGCATCCAGGCCGCGGTACTGCTGCTGGAGAAGCTGCTGCGGGAAAACGGGGTTGACCGCAGCGCCGTAGTAGGTGCCGGCGTCGGAATCCCCGGACCCATCGACCGCCGGACCGGCACCGTTGCACAGGGCGCAATCCTCCCGGAATGGGTGGGCATCAACATCCTCCAGCATATGGAAGACCGCCTGAAAATCCCCGTATTCGTTGACAACGACGCCAACCTCGGCGCCTGGTCCGAGGTCACCTGGGGGCCCCATACCGGCGTCGGCAACCTCATGTTCCTCAAGATCGGATCGGGCATCGGCGCGGGCCTGATTCTTAACGGCGCACCCTACTACGGGGCCGTTGGCATCACTGGCGAAATCGGCCACGCCACCATCCACGAGCATGGCCTGGTGTGCCGGTGCGGGAACCGTGGCTGCCTGGAAACCATCGCCTCCACCACCACCATGATCGAACTGCTCAGCCGCGGGGAGGACCCGCCCCGGTCCCCTGCCGACATCGTACGGAAGGCCCGGGCGCGCGACTCCGCTACGCTGCGGGTGGTGGACGATGCGGGCCAGGCCGTAGGGCGCGCCCTGGGGAATGTGGCCAACCTGATCAACCCCGAGGTGATCGTGGTTGGCGGCCCGCTCGCGGGGCTGGGTGACCTCCTGCTTGATCCCATCAGGCGAGGACTTGTTCGCCATGCCGTGCCAGTTGTCGGGGAGACCACCGCCCTGACGATGTCCTCGCTTGGGGACCGCGCAGAAGCCTTGGGCGCCGCCGCCCTGGTGTTCCAGCACGCAGGCATCCGGCGCATGTAAATCATTTCGTTATCCCGCAATTGCGTTCAAGACTTGACGACAACCGGTGTGATCCAGTTTACTTTTTCATCAGACGACCCTGCGCTTTGCGGGGGCGGACAACGAAGTCATGCATTGGAGGCGTAAGGGCACATGTCGTCCCACACCACGCACACTGACCCCGTCATTCTGGAGATGCGCTCCATTACCAAGGAATTTCCCGGCGTCAAAGCACTGTCCGAAGTAAGCCTCCGGGTCAAGGCAGGCGAGATCCACGCGATCTGCGGCGAAAATGGCGCCGGCAAGTCCACGCTGATGAAAGTGCTCTCGGGTGTCTACCCGTATGGCAGCTATGACGGCGACATTGTGTACCAGAACGAGGTCCAGCAGTTCCGGGACATCCGTGCCAGCGAGCAGGCCGGCATTGTGATCATTCACCAGGAACTGGCACTGGTCCCCGAGCTGTCCATCATGGAGAACATCTTCCTGGGTAACGAACCCACAAAGCGCGGTGTGATCGACTGGGCCGAGGCGCGGCTGCGTTCTTTGGACCTGCTGGCGCGTGTGGGCCTCGGCGATGACCCCGCCACCCCTATCAAGGAAATCGGCGTCGGCAAGCAGCAACTGGTGGAAATCGCCAAGGCCCTGAACAAGTCTGTGAAGATCCTCATTCTGGACGAGCCCACCGCCGCGTTGAACGAATCGGACTCCCAACATCTGCTGGATCTGATGCTGGGCCTGAAGGCGAAGGCCATCACCTCGATCATCATTTCGCACAAGCTGAACGAGATCGAGCAGATCGCGGATTCCATCACCATCATCCGGGATGGCAAGTCGATCGAAACCCTGGACGTCAAGGCCGACGGCGTCGACGAGGACCGCATCATCAAGGGCATGGTGGGCCGCGCGCTGGAATCCCGCTTCCCGGACCACACCCCCAAGATCGGGGAGGTGTTTTTCCAGGTCAAGGACTGGAATGTAGCGCACCCGCAGATCCAGGACCGGATGGTCTGTAAAAACTCGAACTTCTTTGTACGGCGGGGGGAGATTGTGGGCTTCGCCGGGCTGATGGGGGCAGGCCGCACCGAACTGGCCCGCTCCGTCTTCGGCCGGTCTTACGGCCATTTCGTCTCAGGCAACGTCTATGTGGACGGTAAAGAAGTGACCCTCAAGAGCGTTCACCAGGCCATCGACGCTGGACTCGGCTACGTGACGGAGGACCGGAAGTCACTGGGACTGAACCTCCTCGACGACATCAAGACCACCACCGTCTCGGCCAACCTCGAGAAGATCAGCAAACGCAGCGTGGTGGACACCAACAAGGAGTTCGAGGTGGCTGAGCAGTACCGGCAGTCCCTGCGGACGAAGGCGCCGTCGGTGCTGGAGGGGGTAGCCAAGCTCTCCGGCGGGAACCAGCAGAAGGTGGTCCTGGCCAAATGGATGTTCACGGACCCGGAACTGCTGATCCTGGACGAACCCACCCGGGGCATCGACGTCGGAGCCAAGTACGAGATCTACGGCATCATCCAGCAGCTTGCCAACCAGGGTAAGGGCGTCATTGTGATTTCCTCCGAGCTGCCTGAACTGTTGGGTCTCTCGGACCGCATCTACACCATCTTCGAGGGCGCCATCACGGGCGTACTCAACAAGGAGGACGCGAGCCAGGAAAGCCTGATGAAGCTCATGACCTCCGCCCGAAAAGCCGCCTAATCCTCTGGAGCCTTCCAGAACCTTCCAGATACGAGGACCGAAAACAATGAACGCGCTAAAGAAACTCTTCGGTGGCGACACCCGCCAGTTCGGGATGATCTTTGCCCTGGTGGCTCTGATACTCCTCTTCCAGTGGCTCACAGGCGGCATCACCCTCACCCCGGGCAACGTCATCAACCTCTTCAACGGCAACTCCTACATCCTCATCCTCGCCATCGGCATGGTGCTGGTCATCATCGCCGGGCACATCGACCTGTCTGTCGGCTCGGTCGCGGCCTTCGTGGGCATGGTGGTGGCCATCGCCATGCGGGACTGGGACCTCCCGTGGTTCCTGGCAATCCTGCTCGGGCTGGGCCTCGGCGCCCTGATCGGAGCATGGCAGGGCATGTGGACAGCGTACGTGGGAATACCGGCCTTCATCGTGACCCTGGCGGGCATGCTGATCTTCCGCGGTGCGCAGCAGTTCGTTGGCCAGTCCAACTCGATACCAGTCCCGAGGGAATTCCAGTACATCGGTGCCGGCTACCTCCCTGAAATTGGGCCCAACACCGGATTCAACAACCTCACGCTGCTTCTGGGGCTCGCGGGCGTTGCGTTCGTGATCTTCAGCGAAGTCCGACGCCGCCGCACCGCCAAGGCCCTGGGGGCCGAGGTCGCAGAAACCTGGGTGAGCGTACTGAAGCTCGTGCTGATCTGCGGCGCCATCCTCTACGCCACCTACCTGTTCGCCACCGGGCGCCCGGGCACCTCTTTCCCTATTCCAGGCCTCATCCTCGCTGTTCTGGTTCTGATCTACGGCTTCATCTCCTCCAAGACTGTTGTGGGACGCCACATCTACGCAGTGGGCGGCAACCGCCACGCGGCCGAGCTCTCCGGTGTGAAGTCCAAGAAGATCAACTTCCTGGTCATGATGAACATGTCCATCATCGCCGGACTGGCCGGGATGATCTTCGTGGCCCGCTCAACCTCCGCAGGACCGTCGGACGGCACGGGCTGGGAACTGGACGCCATCGCCGCTGTCTTCATCGGTGGTGCGGCTGTGACCGGCGGCGTAGGCACCGTCATCGGATCCATCGTCGGTGGCCTGGTGATGGCCGTCCTCAACAACGGCTTGCAGCTGCTCAGCGTGGGCGCCGACTGGCAGTCCATGATCAAGGGCCTGGTGCTGCTGGTGGCCGTGGCCATCGATGTGTACAACAAATCGCAGGGGCGGGCGTCGATCATCGGACTGATGATGAAGAACTTCAACCGCCCGTCCGGCGGACCCGGCACACCGCTCCAGCCGGATGAGGTCACCTCCACCAGAGAAACCATTTCCAGGGAAGCCTGAGCACTTCAAGCTTCCTGACCCCCTACCCCAAAAGAAAGTGGATAAAGAAATGCGAATGTTTGGAAAAGCAGGAAAGGCAGCAACGGTAGCTGCGATCGCAGCACTGGCGCTGACGGGCTGCGGACGCTCCGAACCCGGCACTTCAGGCGGCTCAAGTGGGGGAACCGGCGGCTTCGCGCAGGACTCCGCCATCGGCGTCGCGCTGCCCAAGAAGACCAGTGAAAACTGGGTCCTGGCGGAGAAGCTGTTCAACGACGGACTCAGCAGCGCCGGTTTCAAGCCGACAGTCCAGTTCGCAAACAACGGTGTGGCAGAACAGCAGAACCAGATCAGCGCCATGATTTCCAAGGGCGCCAAGGTGATCGTTGTGGGCGCCCTTGACGGCTCCCAGCTGGGCACCCAGCTGCAGCAGGCGAAGGATGCCGGCGCCACCATCATCGCCTATGACCGCCTCCTGCTGAACACCGCGAACGTGGACTACTACGTGGCCTACGACAACTTCAAAGTCGGCGAGCTCCAGGGCCAGGCACTGTTGGACGGCATGAAGGCCAAGAAGCCGAACGGTCCGTACAACATTGAACTCCTGGCTGGTTCCCCGGATGATGCCAACGCCAAGGTCTTCTTCGACGGCGCCATGAAGGTCCTCAAGCCCAAGATCGACGACGGCACGCTGAAGGTTCTCTCCGGCCAGACCACGTTCGAGAAAGCTGTCACCCAGGACTGGAAGGCTGAAAACGCTCAGCGGCGCATGGACAACCTGCTGACCGGTTCGTACGGCACCGCGTCGCTGGACGGCGTCCTGTCCCCCAACGACACGCTGGCCCGCGCTGTCATCACGTCCGTCAAGTCCCAAGGCAAGCCGCTTCCCGTCATCACCGGCCAGGACTCCGAAGAAGAATCGGTTAAGTCCATCCTCGCCGGCGAGCAGTACTCCACCATCAACAAGGACACCCGCAAGCTCGTGGAGCACGCGATTGTCATGGTCAAGGACCTCCAGGCAGGCAAGACCCCTGAGATTAATGACGACAAGTCCTACAACAACGGCGTGAAGACAGTGCCCGCCTTCCTCCTGCCGCCGGTCATCGTGACCGCAGCGAACGTGAAGACGGCCTACGTGGATGATCCGGTCCTCGGCCCGATCACCAAGTAACTCGGCACCAAGTAACTCTGCAGCAAGTAACTCTGCACCAAGTAACTCTGCACCAAGTAACTCTGCAGCACCGGGCCCCGGCCCGCCGGCAACGGCGGACCGGGGCCTTCTGCTGTCCCCCGCCCAAACCCTCTCTCAAACCAGGCCGTTGGGGCGAAAGTCCAGGAGCTGAACGCTTCGGTCGAAACCGTCCTGACAGTGAACCCCGCCGGCGGCCAGCGCTTCGAATGCGGCGGCGAGCCGCTGACTGCCGAGCAGGCCGCAACCGCAGCCGCCGTCCCCAACGTCAGCGCCGTCGTCGGGACCAGTTCCCTCCGGCTGCGCCACGACGCCGAAGTGGCGGCGCACGCAGCCGCCCAGGCAGCCGGCACGCAGTTCGGCCCCGGCGGCCAGGGCACTCCCCAAGGCGGCCCCGGCGGTGCATCCGCCGCAAGCCTGACCACCAGCCTCACCTCTGCCCTTGATGCCGGCACGCTGGGTGGCCCGAACCAGACCGCCAACGGCACCACAGGGTCCACCCCGGCGCAGCCCGCCGGCTCGCTCCCATCACCGCCACAGGAACCGGCGGCGAAGTGGACAGTGTACCGGCAAGGCCCAAGCTCTCCCAGTACCGGCGCCGGGACATCGGCTTTGTGTTCCAGCAGTTCAATCTGATCCCGAACCTTTCGGCGGTGGCCAACGTGATGCTACCCATGGAGTTCGCCGGCGTCCGCAAGGCCGAGCGGCTGCAGCGGGCCACCGACCTGCTGGAGCAGGTCCAGCTGGATCGGGAGAAGCAGGTGCAGCGAGTCAACCGGCTATCCGGCGGCGAGCAGCAGCGGGTGGCGATTGCCCGCGCGCTGGCCAACGAACCCAAGCTGATCCTGGCGGACGAGCCCACCGGCAACCTGGACGAGCAGACCGGGGACCACATCATCGAACTGCTCAGCGCGCTCAGCCGTAACCACAACACCACCATCCTCGTGGTCACGCACGACAGGGCGCCGGCCAACAAGACGGACCGCCGTTTTAGACTCCAGCAAGGCAGGCTGACCGAAGAACCGGTCCGGTCCCACGCGGTGGCGTCCGCCTGAGACTCGCAGCAGCGTCCGGGTGCGGCCTTCCCGCCCGGACGCTCTCTCACTTTTTGCAGGTTTACCGGCACGCTCCCGCACCCGGGTGAGAGGATGGGCACCATGAGCGCGCTAATTGCCACTCCGTGGTTGTCCAGCCAGCCCGATCAGGATCCCCGGTCCGCTACCGGGAAACCGTTGCGCTGGGGCGTTATTGCCACCGGCGGGATAGCCCGTTCGGTGTCGCAGGACCTGGCATTGCTTGCCGACGCCGAGCTTCACGCCGTCAGTTCCCGCGGACGGGACACCGCGGAAAGCTTCGCGGTTGCCTACGGTTTCGCACGGGCGTACTGGGACGACGACGCCGGATCCGGCTACGAGCGGTTGCTCGCCGATGACGCGGTGGACGTGGTCTATGTCGCCACGCCGCACGGGCAGCACCACCAGATGGTGCTCGCTGCGCTCAACGCCGGCAAGCACGTCCTGTGCGAAAAGGCGTTCACCATCAATGCCCGCGAGGCCAGCGCGCTGGCAGCAGTCGCCCGGGAACGGAACCTCTTCCTGATGGAGGCAGTCTGGAGCCGATTCCTGCCGGGCATGCAGCGGGCGTTCGAGATTGCAGCCTCCGGCGAGCTCGGTGACCTGCACTGGGTGACCGCTGACCTGGGCTTCCCCGCGCCTTATTCCCCCACGTCCAGGCTCTGGGCGAGGCAGGCCGGCGGGGGCGCTCTTCTGGATATCTCGGTCTACCCGCTGCTGTGGGCTTTGGGGACGCTGGGATTCCCGCAGACGGTCAGTGCTGCTGGCTTCGTCAACGAGGACGGCGTGGATGCCCAGAACGCTTTGACACTGGGCTACAACCATGGTGCCCAAGCCCAGATGACGTCGTCGCTCCTGGCGTTTGGCCCCCGGACCGCCACCGTGGCGGGAAGCCTGGGCTACCTGCAGAGCGTGGGATCAATCAACAATCCGCGGGAGCTGGTAATCCGCGTTGGACTGGACGGGTTCCGCAAGGAGGAGTTCGACGTCGTAGGCATTGGCTACACCTACGAGCTCCGCGAGGTGACACGCTGCATCCAGCAGGGCCTCACCGAAAGCCCGGTGATGCCGTTGGAGGATTCCATCAAAACTATGCGTCTCTTTGACGGGGTCCGCGGGCAGCTGGGGGTCAGCTACCCGAACGATGCCCACTGATGGGCCGGCCCACTAATTAGTAACATTGCTGGCTTTATTTTTCGATTTCCCTAGACGAGCGGCACAGAACGGTCCTAGGCTCTAGACATCGTCGGTCTCAACGGTACGTGCTGGGGGTGGTACGCATGGCAAAGGTTCGTTCGCCATGGCGTCTGCTCCGGCCGCTCCTCCTCGCAGGCGCGGTGACTGCGACTTGGCTGACACTTTCTTCTTCCGCCGCCACGGCCGACTCCTCCACGGACTCCGGTTCCCTGCTTGGCGGGGCCACGTCACCGGTCTCATCGGTTTCAGCTCCGCTGGCTGGGGCGGTCAACCCGCTTCTGGAAGCCAAGATGCCTGCTGTTCCGGCGGCTCCCCCGACGGGGCTCCTGCAGCCCGTGGTGGGCAACGTGGCCAACACAGCTGATCTTCTCGTTGCTTCGGTCCCCGTGGTGAAGAGCGTTGTCCCGGACGGAACGGTCTCCGGGGCGGCTGTTCTCGTCGCCGCCGCAACCGATGGCGCCCTAACGGGTCCGCTGGAAGCAGCAGTTCTTCCGCTCGTCGAAGCAGTCCCCATTCTGGAGCCCGTGGTGCAGCCCGTTGCCGGTCTGGTAACCGGCGCAACCCCGTTGCCGTCGGTACTGCCGGGCATTGTGGACCCATCGGTCGGTCTTCCCGATGTGGTGGCTCCTGAAATGGCAGCGCCAGAGACGTCGTCTGCAGTTCCAGCACCTGGCGTTCCGGACGATTTCGCAACTGTTGGCACGGCGATCGCTGCTTCCGGCCCGCTGGCCCTGGCCGTTACTGGCGCCGGAACACCAAGTGCATTCCTACTTCCGGCCGCTGCTGGCTCGCCCCTGGCTGAAGGCCCGTCGCCAGCGCCGGTGCCCGCGAGTCCCGGCTCGGGCGGCGGCAGCGGCTCGTCAGCGTCCGGTTCCTCGGGCACAGCCGCGTGGCTGAATGGCTTTGATCTCGAGCTGCCACTTTCGGGTACCTGTCTGATCCGCGGCGCATCTGAGCATGCCCCCTCACCGGTGTCATTCGACCCCGGTTCCTCTCCTGACTAGTTGAGCCCCTTCTGCCTTCTTCATGGCAGAAAACGGCCATCGGGTGGCTGAACTGCGCCCACATCAACTTGTCAGGAGACAACCATCATGCATTCCAACCTTCGCAGAGGGCTGTTTGGCACCCTCTTTGCCGGCGGCCTTCTAGCCTTCGGCGCCACCGCAGCCAGCGCTGCGGACACCACCAGCGGAACGGACCTAACGGCCACCGCACTAATCTCAGCGGCAACATCCGCAAACACGACGCCGTTTGGCCTGCTGGGGGACCCGACGCCGTCGAACACTGCGGATGTTGCCGCTGCAGTCGACGTGAACCTGGGCCTCGTCCGCACCAACGGACTCCCCGGCCCCGGCAACGGAACCACCGCCGACGTCGCAGCCCTAGTGGACGTCAACCTCGGCGGAACCACCGGACTCCCCGGCACCGGCACCACCGCCGACGTCGCAGCCCTAGTGGACGTCAACCTCGGCGGAACCACCGGCCGCCTCGGCGGAACTGATGGCGGCCTGGATGCCGGCGTTGATGTTGGTCTGGGCCTGGACATCGACGGCTCCGTGATCATAGGCGGATCCACCGAAAACCCGGGCACCTCTGAGCCCGGCACAACGGACCTCGGAACCACGGACCCGGGAACCACTGACCCGGAAACGGGCACGGCGGGCGGCACCGACACTCCGGGTACCGGCACGGACACGCTCGGCGCCAACGGGTCCGGCACGACTGATATCACCGTTCTTCCTGCAGGCACCACCACAGGCACCTCCACAGGTGCCACCACCGGCGTCGTCACAGCGGCAGGATTAGGGACAGGATTAGGGGCAGGTAGCGCAACAGCCCAGGGCGGTGCTGAAACGCTGGCCAAGACGGGCTTCGAAGCTTCCCTGGTCCCGCTCGCGTTGATCCTCCTGGTTGCCGGCGTGCTGATGTTCAGGCGGCGCCGGACTTCCTAGAGGGCTTTCAGCCGGGGAAATCTGGCACACCCGAACCCGTCGATTCACCAGCCCGTCGTTCGTGTTTCCAGTGGGCGGCCCGAAAGGAGGTGGGCTACCGCAGAGCCTTTTGACCAGCACTCATCCTTGTGACCGAGGGTCCGGCTGGGAAGGTCCGTACGACCTCCCAGCCGGGCCGTCGGTGTGCGCGAAACTAGCCCCGGGAGGGAGTACTGGCCGTTATGATTTAGGGAGAATAGTGCCGCAGCGCACCGGGGGAGGAACTGGTCATGGTGGCGGATACGCCTAGCTCCATCAAGAATGAAGTGGTCGGCGGGCGGTATCGGTTGGGTGAGGTCATTGGCCGGGGTGGCATGTCATCTGTCTACAGCGCCCACGACGAGAATCTGGGCCGCGATGTGGCCCTAAAACTCTTCGCTCCGCAACCCCCGGACGCAGCCGAGCTCAAACGCCAGGAAGCCGAAATCCAGCTCCTGGCCACACTCAACCACCCCAGCCTGGTCACCCTGTTCGACGCCGGCATCGATACCCGTATCCCGGACGAGCCACGGCCATTCCTTACCATGGAACTCGTGGAGGGCCAGGACCTGCGCAGCCGTATCAGGCACAGCCCCGTCCCCTTGGACGAGCTCGCGGTGATCGGCGCGGGCATTGCTGACGCGCTGGCCTACGTGCACGGCTTGGGCATCCTCCACCGCGACATCAAGCCTGGCAATATCCTCCTGGTGCAGATCCGGCCAGGTGAGCCACTGCGGCCCAAGCTGACGGACTTCGGCATCGCCAGGATTGCGGACTCAACGCGGCTGACCGCCACCGGGACCATGGTGGGCACGGCCGCGTATCTCAGCCCCGAGCAGGCCATGGGCTCTCCCCTGTCCCCCGCTTCGGACATCTACTCCTTTGGCCTTGTCCTTCTGGAGTGCATCAAGCAGACCATTGAGTACCCGGGAAACGCCGTTGAATCTGCCGTGGCAAGGCTGCACCGCGCTCCCGAAATTCCGTCCGATATCCCATCGGAATGGGCTGACCTCATCCGCTCCATGACGCTACTTGAGCCGACGGATCGCCCGGCCGCTGCCGACGTGGAAACCGTGCTCCGCCAAGCATTGGTCTCACCGGCGTCCACCCCGGGGGAACTCGAACCGGAAGCTACACGCGTGCTGCCGGCGATGCCGTTCAGGCCGCCGTCCATCCCCATCACCGAAGAATCGGAGCTGCCTGCCGAGGCAAGCCGGGACCAACGGGCTCCGGACGCGCTGCCAGACCGTCCAGCCTCGTTCCTGCAGCGACTCCGCCGCGGCAGACGGCGTTTCTGGCTCGCCACCGTTCTGGCACTGCTGGCAATTGCCGCAGCCGCAACGGCGCTGACCTTCGGCCTGGCAACGCAGCCAAAGCCCGACGTCGTCCCCTACCCCAGCGTTACCGGCGCCCTGGGTGACCATCTCCAAGAACTGCAGAAGAGCGTGAAGCCGTGACTCCCGAACCGAAGGACCGCTGGGGCCGCGGTGCATCTCGTCTCGGGTTCGTGGCGGCGGCAGCTGTCCTGCTCGCAGGCTCCCTGGCCGCGTGCGGTCCCGCGAATTCCGGCCTGCAGCACGACACCGCACAGCAACTCCAGCAGCGGGTTCTCGGCGTCAGTCAGGCCGCTGCGGGAAATGACCCCGCCGGTGCTTTGGCCGTCCTGGACGCGCTCGACGCCGACCTCGCGACAGCAACGGCCGACGGGAAAATTTCCGAGGACCGGCGTCGGACGATCATGACGGCAACTGCGGCCGTCCGTGCAGACCTCACTAAAGCAGTGGCGGCAGCCGTTGCCGCCACCAAGGAAGCCGAGGCCGCCGCCGCGGCACAGCAGCAGGCCGAAGCCGATGCGGCAGCGGCGGCCAATGCCGTTCCCGCACCGGCTGTCCCTGCACAGGGTGGGAAGAACGCTGGCGAAGGAAAAGGCAAGGGTACGAACAAGGACTGACACGCGGATGGGAGCGCCCACCCTGTTCCACGGCGGCGCTCCCCTCTTGTGGGCATCTTCGGGTTGGCTTCGGAAAGCAGCAGCACGACGCGCGGGTCCAGCGATCTCCCTGGCTCTGCTGCCTTGGCATCCCGGCCCGGTGCGGCGTCGGGGGCCGGCTTGGCTGAGCCGGCCACGAGCACCGCATCAAACTCTGTGGAGCGCGCCGTGAGGTATGTGCGCTGGATGGGGACGCCGCCGTCGTCCGCTTCCCCGCGGTATCCGCAAGCAGGGGCAATCACCAACGGAACGACGACCAGTGCATCCAGGGCGGCCCGCGCGGCATGGGCCTGCAGCGTCGAAGGATGCCGGATTCTTGCGCTGCTTGATGGAGGCCACCAGCTCCTCCGGAACGTCCACAAAGGCGCCCACATCTTCGCCGGCAAGGAAGGGGCAGCCGCCGTCCAGGGAATTGGGGTGGTACGGCGCCCCGCCTCCGTGCACTGCCTGCTGGTGCATGCCGAACCTCAGTATCCAACGGCAACGGCCGAATGCTAAGGGTACTTAGTACCATAAGGAGTTCATCCGGATCGCACAACCGCCGGACCATCAGTCAGACGCGTCTAAGGTCTTCCCCGGTTTCGAAAAAGAGGCGGCGCACCGGTTACCCGGAGCGCCGCCTCTACGCCGTCAGGCCTGCTGATTAGTTCAGGGTGGCGATGACCTTGTTCAGGGTGGCGGAAGGACGCATCACAGCCGAAGCCTTGGCCTCGTCCGGACGGTAGTAGCCGCCGATGTCCACCGGTGAGCCCTGGACCGCCGCGAGTTCGCCAACGATGGTCTCCTCGTTGGACGTCAGTTCGCCGGCCACAGCGGAGAACGCTGCAGCGAGCTCAGCGTCCTCGGTCTGCTTGGCCAGCTCCTCGGCCCAGTAGCGGGCCAGGAAGTAGTGGCTGCCGCGGTTGTCCAGCTCGCCTGCACGGCGGCTGGGGGACTTGTTTTCCAGCAGGAAAGTGCCTGTGGCCTTGTCGAGGGTGTCGGCAAGGACCTGGGCACGCGCGTTGTCCGTGGTGGCAGCCAGGTGCTCGAAGCTCACGGCCAGGGCAAGGAACTCACCCAGGCTGTCCCAGCGCAGGTGGTTTTCGTTCAGCAGCTGCTGGACGTGCTTGGGGGCCGATCCACCCGCGCCGGTCTCGAAGAGTCCGCCACCGTTCATCAGCGGAACCACGGAGAGCATCTTGGCGCTGGTGCCCAGTTCCAGGATGGGGAAGAGGTCCGTGAGATAGTCGCGGAGCACGTTGCCGGAGACGGAAATGGTGTCCTCGCCCTTGCGGATGCGCTCCAGGGTGAAGGCTGTTGCCTTCTCCGGGGACATGATCTGGATGTCCAGACCCTCGGAGTCGTGGTCCTTGAGGTATTCGTTGACTTTGGCGATGAGGTTGGCATCGTGGGCGCGGGTCTCATCCAGCCAGAAAACGGCGGGCGTCTTGGACGCACGGGCACGGGTAACGGCAAGCTTGACCCAGTCGCGGATGGGGGCGTCCTTGGTCTGGCAGGCACGCCAGATGTCACCGGCGGCAACTTCGTGTTCAACCAGCACCTTGCCGGAACCGTCCACGATCTGCACCGTTCCGGCTTCCTGGATCTCGAACGTCTTATCGTGGCTGCCGTATTCCTCAGCGGCCTGGGCCATGAGGCCCACGTTCGGAACTGTGCCCATGGTGGTGGGATCAAAGGCGCCGTTGGCCCGGCAGTCGTCCAGAACAACCTGGTAGATGCCGGCGTAGGAGCTGTCCGGGAGAACGGCCAGGGTGTCGGCCTCCTTGCCGCCCGGGCCCCACATGTGCCCGGAGGAACGGATCATCGCCGGCATGGAGGCGTCCACGATGATGTCGGACGGCACGTTGAGGCTGGTGATGCCCTTGTCCGAGTCCACCATGGCCAGTGCGGGGCCGTCTTCCAGGCCCTTCTGGATGAGCGCCTTGACGCCCTCACGGACGTCCTCCGGCAGATCCTCGAGGCCGTTCAGGATGGCGGCCAGGCCGTTGTTGGGGCTCAGTCCGGCGGCGGCAAGCTGCTTGCCGTAGGTCTCGAAGAGTTCGGAGAAGTAGGCCTTCACCACGTGGCCGAAGATGATGGGGTCAGAGACCTTCATCATGGTGGCCTTCAGGTGCGCGGAGAACAGCACGCCCTCTTCCCTGGCACGGACAACCTGGGCTGCCAGGAACTCGTCCAGCGCGGCGGCGCGCATCACGGTGCCGTCGATGACTTCACCGGCGAGAACCGGGAAGGCCTTCTTCAGGACCTTCACCGAGCCGTCTTCGCGGACCAACTGGATGGCGATGGTGCCGTCGGCCTCGATGACCACGGACTTTTCGTTCGAACGGAAGTCGTCAGCGCCCATGGTGGCAACGTTGGTTTTGGAATCCGCGGACCAGGCACCCATCGAGTGCGGGTTCTGGCGGGCGTAGTTCTTGACGGACAGCGGCGCGCGGCGGTCCGAGTTTCCTTCGCGCAGGACAGGGTTCACGGCGGAGCCCTTGATCTTGTCGTAGCGCGAGCGGACAGCCGTCTCCTCATCGGAGGACGGGTTGTCCGGGTAATCGGGCAGGTTGTAGCCCTGGCTCTGAAGCTCGGCGATGGCGGCCTTCAGCTGCGGGATGGATGCACTAATGTTCGGCAGCTTGATGATGTTGGCTTCCGGCGCCTTTGCCAGTTCACCCAGTTCAGCAAGGGCGTCGACGATCTGCTGCTCCGGGGTGAGGTAGTCACCGAACACGGAGATGATGCGGCCTGCGAGCGAAATGTCACGGGTCTCCACCTCCACACCTGCGGTCGAAGCAAAGGCTTCGATGATCGGCAAGAACGAATAAGTAGCCAGCATCGGCGCTTCGTCGGTGTGGGTATAGATAATCTTGGACATGCGCGGGCGTCTCCCTGTAGGTCGGCTGATTTTGGAAATTAGGTCTATTTCACCACGCCTAACTTACCCGAGTACTCGGGTTTGAGCCTTACCCGGGGAGGGCCGCACGCCCCGTATTACCGCCAGTTTGGGGGCACAGGGCGACGCACGACGGCGGCACGCACCGCAGTGCGGACGGTCGCCGTCGTGGATTCCAACCGGCAGCAGCCGGTGCAGATGGTGCGTCAGTCAGCGCCGTTTGTGGGGAATATCACTTGGCCAGAGCTGCACGTATTTGGGGTCCTGGCGGCGCAGTTCTTCGGTGGCGGTGAACGTGTGGACTGGGTCAACGTCGCGAAGCTGGAGGGCCGCGGTGAAGGCCTCCAGATCGGGGACTGCGACCTCCGCTCCCCCGTCGGCGGCGAAATGCCGGCCGTTGGTGGCGGATTTTTTGGCGGACTTCCAGAAAGCAATCACGATGGGCCCCAACTTCGTTCGTAGTCCGGAGCCCAGATCGGACGTGCCATTGATACGAGAAAACTACCCTTTGACCTCGACTTTTACCAGAGTGACTCGCGTATGCAGCGGAAATACTATTTACAAAAATGAGGTGCATCGATAGGTTCTATTGGTTACCCGGCGGACCTCTGGTGCCTCCGTTCAACCCGTTCAGACAGGACAATCATGACTCGTACCAGGTCCCTGGCCGCCAGCCTCCTCAGCTTCTCGGCTGCAGCCATGTTGGTGCTGTTTGGCGCCAGCACCGCAAATGCCGCGCCGGCGGCGTCGGACGAAACATCAACGCCTTCCGTGGCCAGCGCCAAGGTGGACAGCGCAGGTGCAGCCGAATTCTGGACCGCAGACCGCATGCGGGCCGCGATTCCCGGTGATGTCCTGGCCGGAAAGGCCCCCGGGCGGAGCGCCTCCTTCACCTCCTCCGACAATGTCGGAGTGGAGACCCGTAAGAACACCAAGGTCAAGGGCACCAAGGCCGACAACGGCAATGCCAAGCTCGCCAGCAAGGCGGCCGCGGTGTCCCATATCGGCAAAGTGTTCTTTACTATGGGCGCGGCCAACTATGTATGTTCGGGCAATGCCGTTACCTCACAGAACGAAAGCACGGTGGCCACGGCCGGCCACTGCGTCAGCGAAGGTGCGGGCGCGTTCGCTACCAACTTCACCTTTGTTCCCGCGTATGACAATGGCGCGGCACCCTACGGTAAGTGGACTGCCAACGACCTGTACACCACGCCCCAGTGGAAAGAGAAGGGCGACATCGCCTTTGACACCGGGTTTGCAGTGATGGACCCCCTTAATGGGCTGAACCTCACCGACGTCGTGGGGAGCTCCGAGGTGGCATTCAACGCCCACCGCGGCCTGCAGTACACCTCCTACGGCTACCCTGCCGCCAAACCCTTCAACGGCGAACAGCTTTGGAGCTGCGCAGGCACAGCCACCCCTGACACCACTCACCCGGAATTCGGCACCCAAGGTATCCCGTGCACCATGACCGGCGGCTCCTCCGGTGGCCCGTGGCTTCTCAACAACGGCGCGCAGAACTCCATCAACAGCTACGGCTACAACAACTCCGGCGTGATGTACGGCCCTTACTGGGGTGCCGAAATCCAGAGCGTCTACAACCTTGCCCAAGCAGCCTAGGAAGTCCTCCGAGGTGGAGTCCCCGCCTGGCCGGGAGCCGGGCAAGGACTCCGTCAGCCACCACGTCTCGGACCAGACGCACGAGGAGATCCTCGCGTACTGGACGCCGGAGCGGATGGCGGAAGCCAAGCCCCGGGAGCTCCGGCTCCCGCGTCCGCCCGCCACGCAGGAGGACGCGGACCCGGCACCCGATCCGTCCTAAAACACTGTTAACGCCCGACGGCGCCTCTCCCCTCAGCGGGGACAGGCGCCGTCGGGCGTTTCAGCCCTTTAGTGGAAGAAGTGGCGCGCACCCGTGAAGTACATGGTGATGCCGGCAGCGTTGGCCGCGGCGATGACTTCCTCGTCCCGGACGGAGCCGCCGGGCTGGACGACGGCGCGAACGCCGGCGTCGATCAGGATCTGCAGGCCGTCAGCGAACGGGAAGAACGCGTCGGACGCAGCCACGGCGCCGCGGGCGCGCTGGGGTGCACCTGCGGAATCAGCGTTGGAAGCTCCCCCGGGGGCATCGCCCCCACTAGCACTCCCGGAGTCCACCGTGACGCCCAGCGTGTTGGCCCGCTCTACGGCGAGGCGGCAGGAGTCCAGGCGGTTGACCTGGCCCATGCCGATGCCCACGGCAGCACCATCGGCGGCCAGCAGTATCGCGTTGGACTTGGCCGCGCGGCAGGCGGTCCAGGCGAATGCAAGATCCGCGAGGGTTGAGGCGTCCGCGGCTTCGCCGGCCGCGAGGGTCCAGTTGGCCGGGTTGTCGCCGTCGGCATCCACCTTGTCGGACATTTGCACCAGCACGCCACCGGAGACCTGGCGGATTTCGGACGGGTACCGGCCGTAGCCTTCGGGCAGGGCCAGCAGACGGATGTTCTTCTTCTTGGACAGGATTTCCACGGCTTCGGGTTCGAAGGACGGGGCGATGACCACCTCGGTGAAGATGCCCGCCACCGTGCGCGCCATGCCGGCGGTCACGGTGCTGTTGGCGGCGATGACGCCGCCAAATGCGGAAACGGGATCGCACGCGTGGGCCTTGGCATGGGCGTCGGCGATCGGGTCCTCGGCGTCGGCGGCACCCACGGCCACACCACAGGGGTTGGCGTGCTTGATGATGGCGACGGCGGGCTCGCTGAAGTCGAACGCGGCACGGAGGGCGGCGTCGGCGTCCACGAAATTGTTGTAGCTCATGGCCTTGCCATGGATCTGCTCAGCTTGGGCGATGCCGGCCGGAGCCGCCTTGTCCACGTAGAGTGCTGCCTGCTGGTGCGGGTTTTCGCCGTAGCGGAGCACCTCGGAACGTTCCAGCGAAAGGCCGGCATAGGCGGGCCAATCGATGATGCCGTCGCCGTCCTCATCGAGGAACTGGCTGGCCGTCCAGCTAGCCACTGCGGTGTCGTACGACGCCGTGTGAGCGAACGCTTTCGCTGCCAGGCGGCGTCGTGTCTTCAAATCGAAGCCGCCCTCGGCAGCCGCGGTGACCACCTCGCCGTAGAAGGTGGGGTCAACCACAATGGCGACGGCGGCGTGGTTCTTCGCTGCCGAGCGCACCATGGCGGGACCGCCGATGTCGATCTGCTCGACGACGTCGTCCTGCGCGGCACCGGACTTCACGGTCTCCACGAACGGGTATAGGTTCACCACCACGAGGTCGAACGTCTCGATCTCCATGCCGGCGAGGGTTTCCATGTGCGCGGGGACGCGGCGGTCTGCCAGGATGCCGCCGTGAACGCGGGGGTGCAGCGTCTTGACGCGGCCGTCCAGCATCTCCGGGGAGCCGGTAACTTCCTCAACTTCCTGGACCGGGATACCAGCCGCGGCGATCTTCTTGGCGGTGGAGCCGGTGGAGACGATCCTCACACCGGCTGCGTGCAGGCCCCTGGCGAGCTCCTCCAGACCGGTCTTGTCGTAAACCGAGATCAGGGCCCGGCGAATGGGAACACGGTCGATGGATACGCGGTCAGGCTGCGTGAAGCTCACTAAAAGTCTCCGTCTTATATCGCGGGCCAGTGCCGCGGGTGGTGGGGATAGGGCCAGTTTATCGCGTTGGGCCCCACCTGCGTTGCGGGGCCAGGTCTGCGGACCCCATCGCAGCGACGTAGAGCGGGCCGCCCGCAACTTTGCATGGCTCTAAGATTTAGGCAGGAGGCTGCGATGAATATTTACACCACTGTGCCCAGCGGCGAACAAGTGGTCCAGGAACTGCCCTGGCGATGGAAGGTCCAGGGGCGGATCTTTGTGATTGGCGGCCTCGGCTTTATGTTCGACGCCTGGGATGTCACGCTGAACGGCATCCTCATCCCACTGCTCTCCACGCACTGGGCTCTGGCTCCTGGCGAAGTCGCCTGGGTGGGGACGGCCAACCTGATCGGCATGGCCTTGGGCGCGTTTGTGTGGGGCACCGTTGCGGACACCATCGGGCGCAAGAAGGCATTCACGGCCACCTTGCTGATCTTCTCGCTGTTCACTGTGTTCGGCGCGTTCTCCCCCGACTTCGTCTGGTTCTGCGTGTTCCGCTTTATGGCTGGCTTCGGTTTGGGCGGCTGCATCCCGGTGGACTACGCCCTGGTGGGTGAGTTCACGCCCCGCAATCAGCGCGGAAAGGTACTGACCGCGATGGACGGCTGGTGGCCGGTGGGCGCTGCCCTGGCCGGCTTTGTGTCCGCTGCTCTGGTGGGCACTTTCGGCGACTGGCGGCTGACCATGCTGGTGATGGTGCTGCCGGCGCTTCTGGTGTTCTGGATCCGGCGCAGCGTGCCGGAGTCCCCGCTGTTCCTGATCCGCAAGGGCCGCCGGGAGGAAGCCGCCAAGGTCATTGACGATCTCGCGGCAGCCACCGGCGCCGAACCCCGCGCGTACAGCCTGCCCGATGCGCGGGACGTTCCGCGGCTGTCCGCCGGCAGCGCGTGGCATCAGCTCCGGCTGGTGTGGCAGTTCAACTGGAAGATCACGGCGACGGTTTGGGCCCTGTTCTTCAGCATCCTTATGGTCTACTACCTGTCCCTGACGTGGATGCCGCGGATCCTGATCGGTGCCGGTTTCGCCGAGTACAAGGCCTTTGTAACCACCGCGTCCATGGCGGCGGTGGGGCTGCTCGGCGTGATCGTGGCCGCGCTGTTGGTGGAGCGGGTGGGCCGTAAGTGGATCCTGGCCATCACCGGGCCGCTGTCCGCGCTGGCCCTGGTGATCGTGGCGTTTGTGGTGGATATCCCCACGGCAGCGGTGTTCTGGCTGCTGGTGTTCGGCTTTGTGGTGCAGGTGGCCATTCCCGTGCTCTACACCTACGTCTCGGAGCTGTATCCCACGGAGCTGCGTGGCACGGGCTTCGGCTGGGCCTCAACGTTTTCCCGCTTGGGAGCAGGCTTCGGACCGCTCATTTTCGCCAACTACTTCTGGCCGGAGTTCGGCCTGGCCACGTCCTTCGCCCTGGCCGGCGGGCTGGTGCTGGTGGCGGTCCTGTGGATGGCGTTCTTCTCCCCCGAAACCAGGCTGCGCCGCCTCGAGTAGGCACCCGCCCCAGCCCCTCCCCCACCCAACTGACTCGCACTTAACGTCGTGACAACGCGTTTTCACGACGTTAAGTGCGACCTACTTTGGCGTCCAGCCAGTGGCCACCAGGGCGGACCGGACCTTTGCGACGGCAGCGTGGCCGCCACCGCCCGTGTGCCGCTTTGAGATCCTCACAAGCAGCCAGCCAGCACGAGCGAAGTCCTCCTCGCGGGCTATATCCCGGACAATCTGCGCGGCATCGGAATGCACTTCACCTTCGTACTCCACGGCCACCTTGTGTTCGGGGTAGGCAAGGTCGGGTTGGCGCACGACGCCGGCACCCAGTTGAGTGCGCAAGTTCAGTTCCGGCTCAGGCAGCCCCTCCCGCTCAAGAACGAGCCGCAGCCTCGTTTCCGGAGCCGAATCCGATCCGACTCTGGCCTGCTCCAACGCCACGCGTGCCTTTCTAATCCCAGGTGTCCCCTTGTGCCGGTCAAGCATCTCCTCAAGGTCCGCCCGGGAGGCAAAGGCCTCGGATCTCGCCTCGAACTCGGGCCGGGGCATGCGCAGCAAGTAGTCGGCTGCAACCGTGAGCTCGTCGACGGACATTTTCCGTGCGCAATCGAGCCATGTCCGGGCCCTCGTCGTAATGAGGATCCCTTGATGGCTCGTAATTTCATCAACGAAGAACTGGCCCACGTGTCCGGTCACGCCGCGCCGGCGCGCAATTGCCATTGTGTCGGGCCGTGAGATGTGGATGGTGGGCAAGTCGGCGTCAGGATGGAAACCGGGGAACTCCCACAAGACGAACGCCGTCACATGAGATGCGGCGGAAAAGGGCGTAACCAGTGTGTAAGGCCGGATGTCGGCGCAACGATTCACGGTCTGCCCGGTCATTGGAACACGCAACCCGCGGGATGGGATGAGAAACCCCCGGTACCGCAGACGCCCGACCGTAACACCGGCGTCGGCCGCTTCCTTGACTGTGAACGGCATAAGGCTGAGCCCGGCGGGCAACGGCGGAGGCATTCGCATGCTCTATGGTTGCAAAATCCGCACGCTGGCACCGAGGTTATCCACAGGAGCGCGAACACCGGGCCATGTGACTCGCAGTTAAAGTCGTGAAACCCGGGTTTCACGACGTTAACTGCGAGCTAGTTGGGGGAGGGTTGGGCGGCGGCGAGGGCTGCGAGGGTCTGGACCAGGAGCCGGCGTTCCACGATCTTGATTCGCTCGTGCAGGCTTTCCTCGCTGTCCCCCGGCTCAACGGCGACGGCTTCCTGGGCGATGATGGGACCCGTGTCCACGCCGACGTCGGCCCAGTGCACCGTGCAGCCGGTGACCTTCACGCCGTAGGCCATCGCATCGCGGACGCCGTGGGCGCCTGGGAATGCGGGCAGCAGGGCGGGGTGAGTGTTGAGGTACTTGCCCTTGAACGCCGCAATGAAGCCGGCACTCACAATGCGCATGAAGCCGGAGGAGACCACCACGTCCGGGGCGTAGGAAGCCACTTTCGCGGTCAGCGCGGCGTCCCATTCGTCGCGCGTGGGGAACGAGTTGAAGTTCACCACGAACGTCTCCAGCCCGGCTTCGGCGGAACGCTCGACGCCGTAGGTTCCCTCGCGGTCGGCACCCACCGCGGCGATTTCCACGCCCAGCTCCCCTGATTTCGCGGCGTCGATGACTGCCTGGAGGTTGGAGCCGGTACCGGAAACGAGGACTACGATGCGCATGGGTCTAGCTTATGGGCACGCTCGCGTAGGCTGGAATCCATGAACCCCACCCCGGAACCAGCTGGCCAGCAGCGGACCAAACCGCAGCTCAGCGAGGCGGCCAAGACCTCGCTCAACAAGACCCGCAACCTGTTCCGGATCTTCATCCTCACCGTGCTGGGCGCCTTTTTCGTCTACCAGTTGGACGTCAGCTATCTCTGGCTCACCGGCATCCTGACCGCCGCGAGCTTTGCGCTGGGGATCCTCCTGCTGGTCCGGTCGGCCAAGCTCAAGGAGTCCAGGCTGGTCCTGTTCGGCACCATCTCGGGCCTGGTGCTTTCGCTGATCATGCTGCTGATCATCCTGGCGTCGGCACTGTTTTTTGACCAGGTGCAGGAGTTTCAGGCGTGCCAGCGGCAGGCACTGACGGATCATGCGCTATCCAGTTGCCGCGCCCAGCTGGAGCGTTCGTTGCCCGGAATGCCGAAGGCAGTCGCCCCGTAACGCGCAGGCAGTCCGCTACCGGTACCAGCCCACCGAGCGGTCATAACTGCACTCCAGCGCTCCAGTGCCGGGTTCCACGCCGCCGCCAGCTGGGAAGTAGATGGCCCCGAAATCGGCCCCCTCGGCCTCGATCCGTCCTTGCGCCCAGATCTGGGCCTGCTCAAGATCCTTTTCCGGGATGGATTCCCGGGTGGTGTGGTCCGCGCTGAGGTGGATGTCCAACTGGTACTCCCCCGGCCGGGACGTTCCGGCGTGACGGTCGGGGTCATGCTCATCGCGCCTGCTGATCAGAACCTGCGCGGAGGCATGAAGTATTGACGGCTTGCTGGCGGGAACGCCTTGTTGTTGCTGCTTGATCCGCAAACCCGACACGACGCTCTCGACAGTGTCCTCATCGGTGACCACGTAGGCTGATTCACTGACGTCAGAGTCCGAACCCCCGACGCTAACTAAGTGCTGGCCGAACTGCTCGGAGCTGGATTGGTTGGCGTTCATGCACCCTCCCTGAGGGTAAACGTGGCGGTTGCCGACCCCTGCAACACTAGCCCCATAACCGCCGGCGAAACGGGTATGCCCCGGAATGATTTTCCGCCGCAGAAAAGCGCGTCTTCAGACGGCGAAGGGGGACCGGCAAAACGCGCCCACAAGAACTAGCGGACCCGTTCCGCGTCCTCTTCCACCTGCTGCTGGCGTTCCAGCCAGGGTCCGGCTGCATACCCGGTTACGACGCCGATCCCCACTTCCGCGGCCACCCAGAGTCCCATCCACAAGGGGTCGGGTCCGATCTCGGTGAGGCGTCCCAGTCCGGCGGAGCCGCCGGCCAGCCACGCCAGTCCCGCAGCCAGCAGACCCGAGACCAGGCCAATCAGGACGCCCAGAACCAGGGTGGACGCGGTGGCCGTGAACCAGCGGGAGTGCACCTTGATGGACAGCCACTCGTCAAAGTGGTTCTCGCCTTCACGCAGGAACCACCAGCCCGCCAGGGACCCGGCGAGGACCGGGACCACCAGCGCCACGAACCCATAGTCCAGCGGACCCGACGGGATGGCGGCAAACACCGGGATGGCAGGCAGTGGACCGGCAGCGGTGCCCAGCGGACCCACCTGCGAGCCGATACCCATAGCAAAGCCGGATCCCGACACCCAGGACAGCGCGAAAACGGCGAGGTTGGGGAGGTAGCCCAGCTGCGCAAGGGTGAGCGCAGCACCCCCCACCGCGCCGGCGTCCAGCGCTTCATACACCGCGATGACCAAATTCCAGTGGACAAAGATGTCCACGGCCAGGAGCACACATGCGAGTGCCAAGGCGGACACCAGTGCCAGGACGCCGGCCTTCGCCGCGGACCCGAGGTAGGATCCGGCCCAGCGCGAGTGCTGGCTGGTGCGGGAGATCCAGTCCACAGCGTCGACGCCGATCAGCCGGCTCCACGAACCGGCCTCGCGGCGGGCGCCGATCACCATGCCCAGGGCGAAGGGGACCAGCGGGATCACCATGGCGTACCAGATGTTAATAACGACGTCGGGCGTGCGGCACACAAAGCCGGTTCCTGCACCGAACGCCGCGTAGACCACCCAGGAACCAAGCAACGCCTGCCAAAGCTGGTCGGTGTAAGAAGCGCGGGCCAGCCGCCGTCCCGCCCGCCACGCGAGCAGGAACGGGATCAGGGTGAGCCCCAGCGGAATCAAGGTGAGGGCGCCGGACCCCGAGACGGCCGCCGCCCCGGACCCGACCGCAGCCAACTCCAGCGGCACCCCGTGGATCAGGAGCCACGCCTGGCCGGCGAGGCGGGCCAGGCCGTCAACGGCGGTGTTCAGGAAACCGCCGGTCGCCCCGACAGCCACAATGGAGACAATCACCAGGAGCGCGGAAATGATGGCTGCCTGCGCTGTTTCGAGGGCTCCCTGCAGCCACAAGGGCATGGGAAGGCCACGGTCTCCGGTCTGATCAGCGCGCAGTTTCATCGTGTCCCATGTTGTCACGGCCGGGCCCGCCAGTCCGTCTGCGACAGGCTCATCCGGCCCAGGAGAAGGGATTCTCCAGGGTTCGTAGCCCGCCGTGCTGATCATGAACCCGTTTCCGGTGCGCAGGTGGGCACACACCATGGTCCCCGGCTCCCCCGAACACACCGTGTTGCCGATGCGCACCTTCTGCCGTCCGCGGTCCACGGCCCCGGGAACGTCGGCCCCGCCACGGACTCCGCTTCCATCGGCTGTGCGGGCGAGGATCGCGACGGTTTGCATAAGGGTCTTAGTCCAGCAGAAAGCCCCCGATTGTCGCTGGCAGACGTCCCCATCACGGCCCTGCCCGGCGCTTTTTCCACAGCTCCGCCGTAAAATTGGAATGTCCGCAATCAGTGGTTGGAGGCAGAAAAATGACTACCGCATCCCCACATGCTCACGGTGTTCACTTCGGGCGCGCAGACGTCCAGAATGCCGGCATGGGTGTAGGTATTCTCATGTTGGTGGTGGGTGTCCTGGGCTTTATCCCCGGCATCACCACCCGGTACAGCGAATTGATGTTCCTTGGGCCTGATTCCCATGCCATGTTCCTTGGCGTGTTCCAGGTGTCCATGCTGCTCAACATTGTGCAGCTGGCCATCGGTGCCACGGGCTGGGCGATGTCCCGGACCGAACACGGGGCGCGCAATTACCTCATGGGCGCCGGTGCGCTGTACATCATCCTCAGCATTTTCGGGCTCAGTGTCGGAGTTGCTTCGGCGGCCAATTTCCTGTCGCTGAACATGACAGACAACTGGACCCATCTGGTGCTCGGCGTAGTAATGATTGCTTGTGGCTGGCTGCTGTCCAGGATGAGGGCCAGCGACAGGATGTAGCCCGGAAATGACCAGCCGGGAAATAGGAGCCGCGAATGAGGTTAGATCCATAAAGTTCTGAATATTCGTCCTACTCGCCGGTGCAGTTGGCGCGGTTCCGCGAACAGCTGCACCGGCTTCCTTTTGCCTTCAGCCAGCCGCGGGTGCCTCCCGCTGGAACAATGGGCACATGAGCGCCATCATCCTGGGCTGGGACCCGGCCCGCTGGAACCAGTGGAACTACTCGGCAGTTGTTGAGCAGGTGGCCGTAACCGGTCTCCACCTGGAGCCGTGGACCGTGAACCGGAGTGTCGCCGCAGGCACTGATGCGTGGCTGCTCCTGCTGGGAGCCCACGGTCCGGGACTCATCGGCCATGGCGTCGTCCTCTCGGAACAGCCAGGGCCGTCAGCCAGCCAGGACACCACGAAAATCACTGTGCAGGTGGCGTTCGACGCGCTCCTGCCGCTGGGCGACCAAGTGTCCGCCGACGTTCTCCACGCGATGATCGGAAGCGTCCCTTGGGGCTCTTTAGAACAAGTGACGGAACTCGAACCCGGCGACGGGGCGCGCCTCCGCGACGTCTGGGCCGATTACGGCCCGGAACGGGGACCGGACCCCACTCTCCCGGCGCCTGGCACCTACCCCGATGACGCCGTCGCACGTCTCGCCGTAAACCGGTACGAACGCGACCCCGTGGCGCGGCGGGCCTGCATCGCGCATCGCGGCACCAATTGCGCGGCCTGCGGGTTCTCCTTCGAAATGGCCTACGGCGAGGTTGGCGCAGACTTCATCCACGTCCACCACGAGGTGCCGGCGTCCCAGCTTGGCAGCGGCTACCAGTTGGACCCGCTCACAGACTTGGTCCCGCTGTGCCCCAACTGCCATGCCATGGCGCACCACGGAGTCAGCTCACCCCGAAGCGAAGCCGAACTCAGGCAAATCATCGCCAACGCCGGGTACCTCCGCGGAACCACGGTGACCCCGGAAGAGCTTGAGGCGCAGCGGGTTGGATTCGAAGTTCTGGGCAACGAAAAATCCGCCCAATAATTGAGTCTGGCCACCAAAATGGCCCTCCCTCTGGACTCTTCGGCGGCGGCCAATCACACTGGCTACAAACCATGTGAAAGGACCTGGGCATGCCGGACCTGTCAGCCTTCTTCCCCCTGATTGCCGCCATAATTGGGGCCATCCTGGTGATCGGATTTATCTGGGTGGCCATCAAGCTGACGTGGAAAGTGGCCGAACCCAATGAGGCGCTGATCATCTCCGGCCTGACCCGCGGAACGCTGGAAACCCGGGCCGGAATGGACTTCAAGATTGTGACCGGCAAGGGCGCCCTGGTCCTGCCCGGCCTGCAGACGGTCCGCACCTTATCGCTCACCCTCAATGAAACTGAACTGAAAGTCTCCTGTGTGACTTCCCAGGGCATCCAGGTGGTGGTGGAAGGCGTGGTGATCTACAAAATCGGCGATGCCCCGCCGTTCATTGCGAATGCGGCGAGGCGTTTCCTGGGCCAGCAGCCGAAAATGGAAAGCCAGGTCTACAACGTCTTTGAGGGCCACCTCCGGTCCATCATCGGCAGCATGACCATGGAGGAAATCATCCGGGAACGGGACAAACTGGGTTCCCAGGTGCGCAGCGCCAGCGGCGTGGAGATGGAGAAGCTGGGCCTGGTGGTGGACTCCCTCCAGATCAAGGACCTGCAGGACCCCACGGGCTACATCCAGAACATCGCCAAGCCGCATATCGCCCAGGTGAAGATGGAAGCCCGCATCGCCGAAGCCACCCGGAACCGGGAGGCCGCGGAGAAGGAAGCGGAGGCAGCGGCGCTGATTGCGGATGCCCAGAGCGTCTCGGCCATCCGGCAGTCGGTGGCCCAGGCCAACGCGGAACGGGCCAAGGCCAACGCCGCGCAGGCCGGCCCGCTGGCAGACGCCACGGCGCGGCAGCAGGTGGTGGTGCAGGAAACCGAAGTGGCCAAGCTGGAAGCCGACCGGGAGGAACAGAAGCTCCAAACCACCGTCCGGAAACCCGCAGACGCGAAGGCCTACGCCAAGCGGACCGACGCTGAAGGCCAGAAAGCGGCAGACATCAGCGCCGCTGAGGCGCTGGCCCGGCGCACCGAGCTCGAAGCCCAGGCCAATGCCCGGCGGACGGAACTGCAGGCCCAGGCCAACGCCACGGCCGCAGCAGCCGCGGCCGGCGCCACCAAGGTCACCGGCGAGGCCGAAGCCGCGGCCACCCGGGCCCGCGGCGATGCTGCCGCGTCGGCCATCAAGGCCAAGGCCCTGGCGGAAGCGGACGGCATCAAGGCCCGGGCGGAGGCACTTGGAACCAACCAGGACGCTGTCATCTCCCAGCAGCTCGCCGAGACCATGCCGGCCATCATCGCCGCGGCCGCCGAGCCGTTCTCCCATGTGGGCCAGATGACGGTGCTGAACGGCGGTGACGGGGTCAACAAGATGCTCGGCGGGATCCTTGCGCAGGTGGGCGACTACCTCCCTTCCCTGGCGTCCGCGTTGGCGAAGGGCCGCGAGGGCCGCGAAGTCCGTGAGGCCAAGCGGCCACCCAAGGCTACCGAAACCCCCAAGGCTCCCGAGGCCTGAGCACCCCAGCGGAACTCAGGGACCATCATGCACCGAGACGTTGACCGGAGCCTGACCGGCAAAATCGGCCGGGTGACGGGGCGCATCGGCCCGGGCACCATCGGCGAAGTCATGCTGCCGTACCTGGGCGGCATCATGGCCTTCCATGCCCACCCGTTCGACAAAACGAGTACCTTCGCGGTGGGTGACGAAGTCCTGGTCATCTACCTTGAACCGCCGCAGACCGTGTACGTGGACGAGCTCCCGGATCTGCTGCGGCACGGCGCCGCCCAGTAGGGCTGCGCCCTCCCCGTGTTCACCCAACCTTTCCCTCGGCTCAACCCGTGCGACCCCGCGCCGTCAGTCCCGGCGGCCACCGTGGAGGGGTGAGGATCGCAATTGTTGCCGAATCATTCCTGCCGCTGATGAACGGTGTGACCCACTCCATCCTGCGGGTGCTTGAGCACCTGGAGGCCCAGGGTCACGACGTCCTGGTCATTGCCCCGTCCACCCATGCGGTGGCTGATGCCGTGGCCGAGTTTGCCGGGACTTCCGAAGTGGTTCACGGTGCGAAGGTGCACCGGGTTCCGGCGGTTCCGCTGGCGGGGTATACGAATGTGCGCGTGGCGATGGGCGGTGTGTATCGGGTCAAGCGAATCCTTGCCGATTATGCACCGGACGTGGTCCACCTCGCCTCGCCGTTTATCCTCGGCTGGCGGGCCGTGCAGGCCGCGCATCAGTTGCGTATCCCCACCGTAGCCATCTACCAGACCGAGGTGCCCAGCTACGCGGCCCGATATGGCGTGCCGTTCCTGGAGAACTGGGCGTGGAACCGGGTGGAGAACATCCACCTGCTGGCCACCCGGACCCTGGTGCCGTCCACGTTCGCGCTGAACCAGTTGCGCGGCCGCGGAATTCCGCGGGTGGGCATGTGGCGGCGCGGTGTGGATACCGCACGGTTTTCGCCGGAAAAGCGCGACGCCGGATGGCGGGCGTCCGTGGCCCCCGGCGGTGAGCGGATCATCGGCTACGTGGGCCGGCTGGCTGTCGAAAAGCAGGTGGAGGACCTCGCCGCCCTTTCCCGGGTCCCGAACAGCAAGCTCGTGATCGTTGGGGACGGCCCGCAGCGGGCAGCCCTGCAGGCCGCCCTGCCGGGCGCGGTGTTCACCGGCTTCCTCTGCGGCGAGGAGCTGGCGAAAGCTGTTGCTTCCTTCGACCTTTTTGTCCACCCAGGCGAGTTCGAGACGTTTTGCCAGACCATCCAGGAGGCCATGGCGTCGGGGGTCCCGGTGGTGGCCACGGGCCGCGGCGGCCCCCTGGACCTCGTGGAAAACTCCCGGACCGGCTGGCTGTACCAGCCCGGTGACCTGGCCGGTTTCCGGGCCCACGTGATGGACCTGATGGGCGACGACGCCAAGCGCCGCGCGTTCGCCACCGCCGCCCATGCGTCGGTCCAGGACCGCACGTGGCCGGCGCTGTGCGCCGAGCTTGTGGAGCAGTACCGCTCAGTCATCACCGGCGAACCGGCGCCCAAGCCCGTCCGTCCGGAGCCCAGCCCTGTCTTTCCGGCGGTTGGGCCTGTGGAAACCAAAAAAGGAGTGTCCCTGTGAAAATATCTGTGATCGGCTGCGGCTACCTTGGTGCTGTGCACGCCGCGACGCTGGCATCCATGGGCCACACGGTGGTGGGCATCGACGTGGACGCCGCCAAGGTGGACCAGCTGGGCCGCGGCCTCGCGCCCTTCTTCGAGCCCGGCCTGGACGAGCTGCTCCGCGACGGACGCACCACCGGCCGGCTCAAGTTCTCCAAGGACTTTGCCGCTGCCGCCGGCGCCCAGCTGCACTTCCTGTGCGTCGGGACGCCGCAGTCCAAAACGTCCGACGGTGCCGACCTCACCTACTTGGTGGCCGCCACGGAGGCGCTGCTCCCGCACCTGGCGAGGGGCGCCGTCGTCGTCGGTAAATCAACGGTGCCCGTAGGCACGGTGGACATGCTCCGCGGGCTCCTGGCGGGGCGGCCGGACGTGAAGGTGGGCTGGAATCCGGAGTTCCTGCGCCAGGGCACGGCCGTGAAGGACACGCTGGTGCCGGACCGGCTGGTGTACGGCGTCGAGGGCGGCCGGGCCGCCGCTTTCAATCCCCGGTCCGGTACGCCGTGCGGGGTGACGGCGGCCTTGGATGCTGTTTATGAGCCGCTGCTGAATGCCGGAATTCCGCGGCTGGTGTGCAACTTCGCCACGGCCGAGCTGATCAAGTCGGCCGCCAACGCGTACCTGGCCACCAAGGTCAGCTTCATCAACGCCATCTCCGAACTGTGCGAGGCGTCTGGGGCGGACGTGGCCGAGCTCAGCGAGGCGATGGGCATGGACCCGCGGATCGGCAACCGGTACATGCATGCCGGGCTGGGCTTCGGCGGCGGGTGCCTGCCCAAGGACATCCGCAGCCTTCGCAGCCAGGCCGCCGCGCTGGGTGTGGACCCGGTTAACGAGTGGATGGGCGTGGTGGACTCGATCAACGTCCGCCAGCGAACCCGGACCGTGTCCCTGGCTAAGGAACTGTGCGGCGAGGCGCTTCCGGGGCGCGCCATCACCATCCTCGGCGCTGCCTTCAAACCGGAGACGGATGACATCCGCGATTCCCCGGCCCTGGACGTGGCATCCCGGCTGGCAGCTGCCGGCGCGCACGTGACGGTGACTGATCCGAAGGCCGTCAACCATGTGTTGCTGCGCTACCCCCAGCTGCGGTTCGAGACGTCCACGTCGAGGGCTTTGGAGGGCGCCGACCTGGTGCTGCTGCTCACCGAATGGGACGAATACCGGCGCCTGAGCCCTGCCGTTGCGGGAGGACTCGTACGACGGCGGGTGGTGTTGGATGCGCGGAACGTGCTGGACGCTGCTGCGTGGCAGACAGAAGGTTGGGTGGTCCGCGGGCTGGGCGCCAACGCAGGCAGCGCCAGTCACGATGCCGACGTCGCAGGGGCCGGGCTGACCTGCCGGGCTGCCTGTTCTCGCACCGTGAACCGGCCTCCCGGTTCAAGCAGTCGCTGACGAACGCATCCCATGCGCTCCATGCGGTGGCAGCCCGCTCCGGACTCAGCTGAGCACGCGCTAGCAGAAACGTGGCGTTGCTGCCGGCACCCGAGGTGGCTACTTGAGGCTAGGCGGCGGTCCTGCGCTCGTTTGTCTGGCCCGGCTGCTTCTTGGCGGGCTGGTGCTGCGCGGCCGGACGGTACTGGACCGGCTGCGTCGGGACGGACTGCGTGCCTGCCTCTTGGGCGGGCTGCTGGTCGCTGGCCCGCTCATTGGTGAACTGCTCCTCCTGCGCAGCTTCGGCCGCGGCGTACTCATCCTGAGTTACTTCAGCCGGCGTCATCCCGGCGGGCGCGCACTCGCGGTTGCGGCGCCAGCGGCGTACCAGATCCACGGCGGCGACGATGCCTGCCAGCGGCGTCAGGACTGCCGCCCCATAGACAAACAGCATCCAGGTCAGTGTGGCCATGGGCGGCTGGTTGTTGTGCAGCAGGGAGAGCCCGCCGAACATGGCAATGGTCCAGAACAGCAGTACCGCCGTCAGTACCGCGGCCGCGGGAAAATACTGGTTGCTCGCGATTTTTTTCAGGGTTTCCATGCACTTCCTCCTGCCTGGCCGGGGAGCGGCGCGCAGCCGCATAGAGATAAGTATGCGGCTGCCGGAGCGTGGATTCGCGCAACACGCAGGCAGTGGTGATGAACATAACTGCAGGAGCCTGCGGTTGGCGGTCTTCCCCATCGGCTGACCGCGGAATAGCGTGGTCCTGTCCGGTGCATTCTGCCGGCCCAGTCCTGGAATCTGAATCCCTTGGAGGTCCCCATGCGCAAAGTCACGTCCGGTTTGTTCCACTCACTCGACGGCGTCGTGTCAGACCCTTTCCTGTGGCAATTCGACAGCTTCGACGACGAGCTGGGCAAGGCCATGACCGGCATGATGGAACGCGTGGACACCGTGGTGTTGGGACGCGTTAGCTACCAGGAGTGGGCGGGTTACTGGCCCACCGCGCCGCAGGACCAGGACTTCGCCGGCTTCATCAACCCGGTGGAGAAATGGGTCGCGTCCCGGACGCTGACAGAGCCGCTGGAGTGGCAGAATTCCCATCTCATCGAGGGCCCGCTGGAAGAGTTCGTCGCCGCCCTCAAACAGCGCGACGGCGGCGAAATCGCCGTGAACGGCAGCATCTCCGTGGTGCGCCAACTCCTGTTCGCCGGGCTGCTCGATGAGCTCACCCTGATCACCCACCCGGTGGTGGCCGGCAGCGGCCGGCACCTGTTCGAACCGAACGACCCCACCACCCGGCTCAGTCTGGAGGATCAGTACAAAACCGCCAAGGGCAACGTGGTCAGCACGTACACCCTCCGCGACAACTAGGCCCGGCCGGCCCAATTGCGTAACTTTTCGGGGCATTCCTGTTCACCCCGGCCGGCTCAGCGCGCCACGAGCGCCTCGCTGGCCTCCCACAAACCCTGCGCCAGCCCGGCGTCGTACGCCTGGGCGTTGGCCTTGGCCAGGGCACGTTTGGCGTAGTAGGCGCCGGAGATCCAGTCCGTGCCGGCCGTGCCGTTGATGAGCCACAGCAGGGTGTCGGCACCCTGGTCCGGGGTGAGCATGAAGCGGTTCAGCAGGGTCTTGTATGCGTGCCGCAAGGGGCTGGTGGACTCCGCCGCGAAGTTGGTGCGGACCACGCCCGGGTGGAACGCCGCCGTCGTAATTCCCTGCGCGCCGAAGCGGCGGTGCAGCTCGGACGTGAAGAGGATGTTGGCGAGTTTGGCGGTGCCATAGGCGCGGTTCGTGGAGTAGCTGTGCCCCGCGTTGAGGTCGAAGAGGTCCAGTCTGCCGAAGCCGTTGGCGGCGCTGGCGGTGTTGATGACCTTGGCGTTGCTGGCCGTGAGGACGTCCATGAGCTCGGTGGTGAGCAGGAACGGCGCCAGGTGGTTGATCTGGAACGTGGTTTCGTTGCCGTCCACCGTGAGCTGGTGCTTGCCCATGATGCCGCCGGCGTTGTTGGCGAGGACGTCGATCCGATCGTAGTCGTCCCGCAGCTGCGAGGCGAGGGTGCGGACTTCGGCGAGGTCTGCGAAGTCGGCCACGAAGTAGTCGGCGTTGAGCTCCTTGGCGAGGGCACGCGTCTTCCCCGCGGAACGGCCGACGACGACCACCCGGTCTCCTGCCTCGGCCAGAGTGCGTGCGGCTGCCGCGCCGATGCCGTCGCTGGCGCCGGTGATCACAATGGTGCGTTGGGTCAAGGGGTGTCCTTTGGTCGGTGGAGGGCCGCGCACCCGTTAGGCACACAGAGGCACAACGACGGCGGGCCGGCCGGTGTTCCCGCGCTCCCACTGGAAGGCATGGTGGCCGAAGTCCGCACCAGCCGCAGCCAGCGCGGCCTCATGCCGTTCAAGCACAGGAACGAAGCACTGCAGGCGCACAAGGACGTAGCCGCTGCGGTGGCCGGCGGCGACGCTGTCATGGCGGAGCCCGCCATGCACTCCAGCTTGAAGAGGTGCGGGGCGCAATGGGCCTGCGCTGACCCGGCGCAGGGGTCCGCACCAATCCCGCCGGGCGAAGCCAGCGTAAACCCCTTCCCGCGCCCTGATTTCCTGAGTAGCCTGAAAGAAATCACAGCCTCGGGAGTCATCTCCTGAGGCGGGATACAGGGCTCATGAATTGGGCCTCATAGTGCCGGGTAGAAAGACCTGCGAGGTGGAAGATGGCCATCACCGGAGCGTCACGAATAGGGACAGCCGCAACCGATTCCCCAGCGGTGGTCCCACGGCGCAAAGGCGCCATGGTGGTCACGTGGATCACGTCTACCGACCACAAGATCATCGGGTACATGTACCTGATCGCGTCGTTTGTGTTCTTCTGTCTGGGCGGCGTGATGGCGCTGCTCATCCGGGCTGAACTGTTCGAACCGGGCATGCAGATCCTGCAGACCAAAGAGCAGTACAACCAGCTGTTCACCATGCACGGGACCGTCATGCTGCTGATGTTCGCCACCCCGCTGTTCGCGGGCTTCACCAACGTGATCATGCCCCTGCAGATCGGCGCTCCCGACGTCGCCTTTCCGCGGCTGAACGCGCTGGCGTTCTGGTTCTTCCTCTTCGGCTCCACCATCGCCGTGTCGGGCTTCATCACCCCGCAGGGCGCGGCGGCGTTCGGCTGGTTCGCTTACGCCCCCTTGAATAACACCACGTTCACCCCGGGCGTAGGCGGTGACCTGTGGGTCTTCGGCCTGGCCCTGTCCGGTTTCGGAACCATCCTGGGTGCGGTCAACTTCATCACCACCATCATTTGCATGCGCGCCCCGGGCCTGACCATGTGGCGTATGCCCATCTTCACGTGGAACGCCCTGGTCACCTCCATCCTCGTGATCATGGCCTTTCCCCCGTTTGCCGCTGCGCTCATGGGCCTGGGGGCGGACCGTAAATTCGGCGCCCACCTCTACGACCCGGAAAATGGTGGCGCCATTCTCTGGCAGCACCTGTTCTGGTTCTTTGGCCACCCGGAGGTGTACATTATCGCGCTGCCGTTCTTCGGCATCGTCTCGGAGATCTTCCCGGTCTTCAGCCGCAAGCCGATCTTTGGCTACAAGGGTCTGGTCTACGCCACCATTGCCATTGCCGCCCTGTCCGTGACGGTGTGGGCCCACCACATGTATGTCACCGGTTCGGTGCTGCTGCCGTTCTTCGCGTTTATGACCATGCTCATCGCGGTTCCCACCGGTGTGAAGTTCTTCAACTGGATCGGCACCATGTGGCGGGGGTCGTTGACCTTCGAAACCCCCATGCTGTGGAGCATCGGCTTCCTGATCACGTTCCTCTTCGGCGGCCTGACCGGGATCATCCTGGCATCCCCGCCGCTGGACTTCCACGTCTCCGACTCATACTTCGTGGTGGCGCACTTCCACTATGTGGTGTTCGGCACCGTGGTGTTCGCGATGTTCGCCGGCTTCTACTTCTGGTGGCCGAAGTTCACCGGCAAGATGCTCAACGAGCGCCTCGGCAAGATCCACTTCTGGCTGCTGTTCCTGGGCTTCCACGGAACCTTCCTCATCCAGCACTGGCTCGGCGTTATGGGCATGCCCCGCCGTTACGCCGACTACCTCGTGGAGGACAACTTCACCTGGATGAACCAGTTCTCCACCATCGCCTCGTTTGTCCTCGGTGCGTCGCTGATCCCGTTCTTCTGGAACATCTACATCACCTGGCGCAGCACCGAGAAGGTCGAAGTCGATGACCCGTGGGGCTTCGGCGCCTCGCTCGAATGGGCCACGTCGTGCCCGCCGCCTCGCCACAACTTCACGTCCCTCCCCCGCATCCGTTCAGAGCGGCCGGCCCTGGACCTGCACCACCCGGAGCTCAGCGTCCGCGAGCACGACACAACGCACAGCGCCGCCTCGGCCGCCCTGGGGGCCGCCGACATCGGCGCAAAGGACGTACGCAGTCCCAACCCGGACGAGTGACCCGCGCCGGGCTGTACTCGTTGGTTGAGCGCGGGCAAGGGTCAGCGGTTGAAGCACGCCTGGGTTAACAAAAGCAGGGCCGGTCAAAATGACCGGCCCTGCTTTGAAAATGAAACCCTAAGGCCCCAGAATCTCTAAGGAATTAGAGTGCCTGGATGTTGACGGCCTGGGGGCCCTTGGGGCCCTGCTCGGTTTCGAAGGAAACCTTCTGGTTCTCTTCGAGTGAGCGGAAGCCGGAAGAGGCGATCGCGGAGTAGTGTGCGAAAACGTCCTGTGAGGAGTCATCGGGGGAAATGAAGCCGAAGCCCTTTTCAGCGTTAAACCATTTGACGGTACCAGTAGCCATTATTTTTGTCCTTCGTGAAGGTGGAGGAAAAGTCCCGACTTTCGGGTCCTCCGGTGTGGCATGTTCAAAACCGCTACTTCAGAAAGACGCGGACTTTCGACCGCGCGTACTGCCTGAACTACCAACTGCATAAACACAACAACAGGATCAACACTACAGGAGATTTCGAACAGGATTTACCACTGGCCAGTGCGGTGTGATGGTTGAGCCCGCGGACGCCCAGGCGTACCGTTCTCCCATGGGACAGATTAGGGCCATCCTCCTACCCGGTTCGGTGCTCCCCGCCCAGGCGGCTTACGGCGCACTGATCGCGGCCCTCGGGCCGGACGTGCAGGCAATCACCAAGGACCTCGAACTCTATTCGGGCGATGAGCCGCCGGCCGGCTGGAGCCTGGATACAGAGATCGACGGAGTGCTGCGCGAAGCACACGCGCGGGGTTGGGAGACGTTCCATTTGGTTGGCTATTCAGGTGGCGGCGCAGCGGCGCTGGCGTTCGCTGCCAAGCACCCGGACAGACTCCTCAGCCTGGCGCTGCTGGAACCCGCCTGGGCAGGCAACTGGGACTGGACGCCCGCCCACGCGGAGCTCTGGAAGAAATACGACCAGCTGGAAACCCTTCCACCGGAGCAATTCATGCCCGCCTTCATGAGGCTGGGAGTTAGGCCCGACGTCGTCCTTCCGCCACCGCCGCCGGGTCCCCCGCCGCCGTGGATGGCGAAACGGCCCGCGGGTATCGAGGCGTTCCTGCGGATCTTTAAGACCTATGACCTGGACAGGGCGCGCTTGGCCGCCTTTCGCCAGCCCGTCTTCTTTGCCCTCGGCGGCTTGAGCAACCCCGATGACTACGGCGAGATTGCCAGCCGGCTGTCAAGGGTTTTCTTCCCGGATTTCCATCTGGAGGTGTTCCCCAAGCGCCACCATTTTGATCCGCCCCACCGGATCGAGCCCGAGCGCCTGGCGGAGCTGCTCCTGCGGCACTGGAAGCAGGCCGGTGGTTGAGCCTGTCGAAACGTGTGCCGAACTCGGACCTTGACGAGATGGCCGGTTTGGCGGGGCAGCCACCCTCGCGGGACTGCTCTCGACCGGGCTCCTGAATGGGCATATCCTGCACTCAGATCCCGCTGCAAGGAGACGAAGAGCCATGGAAATGCCCAAGCCGTCCGACGCCGACAAGGAACGGTTCCGCTCGCTGGTGCCGGACCATCCCGGGGTGTCCGTCAAGCCGATGTTCGGCAACCTGGGCGCCTTCGTGAACGGCAACATGTTCGCTGGCCTGTTCGGGCCGACCATCGGTGTCAAGCTTTCGGGAAAGGACCGGGAAGTCCTGGAAAGCACCGAGCGGACAGTGCCGTTCGGGCCTGTGGAGCGGCCCATGGGCGGCTACACCGGCCTGCCGGAGATGTGGAATGAGGAGGGGGACGGCGACGACGCCCGGGCGCGCGCCTGGGTGGAGAAAGCCTTCGGTTACGTTGCCACACTGCCGCCGAAGGAGCCCAAGGCCGGCGCATTGAAGGCCGGCAAGGCCTAGGCCGCGACGAAGTAGCCATGACCCCGCGCGCCGCGTCCCCGGAAAAGATGCACACCCTGGTGATCGGCGCCGGGCAGGCGGGCCTGGCCACCAGCTACTGGCTGACCCAGCACGGCGTGGAGCACCAGGTTTTGGACCGCCGGGACGAGCTGGGCGGCGCCTGGCAGGACCGGTGGGACTCGTTCTACCTGAACACGCCGAATTTCTCGTTTTTGCTGCCGGACCTGACATACAGCGGGACCGAGCCGGAGCTTTTCCTTCCCGTGACACCGTGATCGGTCTCTTCCGCGACTACTCGTAGCGGATCGCGGCACCGGTGCCGCTGGGGACCGAGGTTAACCGGATCGCTCAGACAGACGGCGGCTTCGCGGTGGAAACGGGGCGGGGCGCCTGGCTGGCCCACAACGTGGTGCTCGCCAACGGCGCCTTCCAGCTCCCGCGGATCCCGCCCGCCGCCGTCGGACTTCCACCGCACGTCACGCAGCTGCACAGCCACGATTACCGGAACCCCGCGCAGCTGCCGCCCGGCGCAGTTCTGGTGGTGGGGACGGGACAGTCAGGCGGCCAGATCACCGAGGACCTGCTCGACGCCGGCCGGGAGGTGCACCTCTCCGTCTCGGCCTGCCCGGAAGCCCCGCGCCGGTACCGCGGCCAGGACATCCTTTACTGGATTCTGCAGGTGAACCTGCACGGCCCCGCGTACGGCATCAACGGCCTCCAGGTGGACCAGCTCCCCTCGCCCGCCGCGCGGTTCATGTGCAACCCGCTGCTCTCAGGCAATGGTGGCGGCCACAGCATCCGCCTGCGCGGGCTGGGGCGCCGCGGCGTCCGGCTGCACGGACGGTTCGAGGGAACGGACGACGGCGGACTCGTCTTCACGGACGACCTCCCCCAGCGTCTCGCGCTGGTGGAGGCGGGGTTCGGCCAGCGGCTGAAGCTGATGGCGGATGCGTATATATCAGCAGCCGGCATCGACGCACCTCCCGCCGAGCCTGTGACTGCGGATGACTGGCTGCCGTCCGAATCGGGCGCCCGGCTGGACCTGGCTGCCGAGGGCATTACCTCCGTCATCTGGTGCACAGGGTACGGGCTGGACTTCAGCTTCCTCGATATACCGGTGCTGGATCAGTGGAACTATCCGCGCCATACCCGCGGCGTCACCGAGGTCCCCGGCCTGTACGCCGTGGGGCTGCCGTGGCTCACCAAACACCTGTCGGCCACGCTGTCAGTAGTGGGTGCGGACGCGGAGTTCATGGCGGAGCACCTCGCGGCCCGCTAGCACCCTGTTACCTTCCCGTCACTCCAATGTCGTGGCCGTCCCTTAGAGTGGTCCCACACGATGTGAGCCACAAAACCCGGGACCCCCAATGGACTTCTACGCCATCAATTCCCTGCGTGAAAACCATGCAGGCTGGTCGCTGCTCCGAGCCCAGAACGCCCCCCTGGCGCTGACATTTTTCATGGCGGCGTTCACCGGACCCAACCAGCGCAACCTGGGCCGGCAGCAGCTTATCGATGTGCTGGACGACGTGCTCTTCGGCCTCCGGGACCGGGAGGGTGAGGACAAGTTTCCTCGTGCGGCAGGCGAATACCTCGATGACTGGGCCGGCCCGGAAAGGGCCTGGCTGCGGAAATACTATGTGCCCGGCGAGGACGAGCCGCACTACGACCTGACAGCCGCGGCCGAGGACGTGGTCCGCTGGGTGGAAAACCTGCGCGGCCGCGACTTCGTGGCCACCCAGTCACGGCTGACCAGCATCTTCGCGGTCCTCAAGCAGCTGGTGCAGCAGTCGGAAACGGACCCAGAAGTCAGGCTCGCCGAACTGCAGCGCCAAAAGGACGGGATCGACGCCGAGATGCAGCGGATCCGCGACGGCAACATCCGGGTCATGACCGGACCCGAAGCGCTGGACCACCTCCAGCAGCTCACCGCACTGGCCAAGGACCTGCTGTCCGATTTCCGCGAGGTGGAGCAGAACTTCCGCAAACTGGACCGGCAGGTGCGGGAACAGATCGCCACCTGGTACGGGACCCAGGGCGAGCTGCTGGCATCCATCTTCGCCAACCAGCAGGACATCAGCAGCTCCCTCCAGGGCCGCACGTTCCAGGGCTTCTGGGACTACCTCATGTCCCCGCAGCTGCGCACCGAACTGCAGGACCTCCTCCAGCGCGCCACCCAGATCGAGGCCCTCGCCAAAACCGATGGGCTGCATACCGTGGCCAACCTGCACCAGGACTGGCTGCCCGCCGTCGAGCAGACCCAGGCCACCGTCCGCCAGCTTTCCCAGCAGATGCGCCGGCTCCTTGACGACAAAGTCTTCCTCGAGAACAAGCGCATCATGCAGCTGATCCGCAGCGTCGAATCCGGCGCGCTGGGCACCCGGGAGTCACCGCCGTCGGGCGTATTCATGGAGATCGACGCGCCGTCCGTGGACGTGGTGCTGCCGTTTGAGCGGCCCCTGTATGAGCCCAGCCGGAAGGTGATGGTGGACGACGCCGTCCTCACCGCCGATGACACGGACGTGGACGCGGGTGCCCTGTTCAGCCAGTTCCATGTGGACAAGGAACGGCTGCGGGGCAACATCGACGCCGTCCTTTCCGACGCCGGGCAGGCCACCCTAGCGGAGGTCACCGCCGCGTATCCGCTCTCCCAGGGCCTGGCGGAGGTGGTGGCGTACTACCAGCTGGCCACCGAGTCGGACTGGGCCACCATCAACCCAGAGCAGTCCCAGCAACTGTCCTGGCAACTCCCGGACGGCAGCATCCGCGAAGCCACCCTCGAACAGATCATCTTCGGAAGGCCAGCATGAGCCCGGCGAATCCCAGCACCGACCAGACCGAAGCAAGGACGCCGGAGGAGCTCCCCGGCGTCGTCACCAGGCTCTTCAAAGGCGTGCTCTACGCGGAAAACGACGAGAAGGTCTGGCAGTCGCTGCTCGGCCTGACCTCCCATGTCCGCGATTACGTCTCCGTGCTGGGCCTGGACCTGATCCTGGACGAATCCGAGGGGTACGCGTTCCTGCGGTCGCGCGAGGATCCGGACGGCACGCTCCCCCGGCTCATCGCCCGCCGGACGCTCACGTTCAACGTCAGCCTGCTGCTGGCGCTGCTGCGCGGCCGGATGCTTGAGTTCGACACCAACAGCAGCGAGCTCCGGCTCATCATGACCGCGCAGGACATCGCGGACATGGTCTCCGTTTTCCTGCCCGAATCCAGTAATGAGGCCAAGATCCTGGACCGGCTGGGCACGGACATCAAGAAGGTGGTGGAGCTCGGCTTCCTGCGCAAACTCAAGGGGCAGTCGGACACGTACGAGGTGGCCCGGATCCTGAAGGCGTACGTGGATGCGCAGTGGCTGGAGGAGTTCGATGCGCGGCTGGCTGACTACCGCGCGACCCTCGCCGGCGAGCCACCCGCCGGGGCCCCTGCCGCCGGAGCGGCTGAAACGGAGGAGGGCAAGTGACGGCGCAGCTCGGCACGGACCTGCAGGAGAGCCTGTTCAGCCTGGATGAAACAGCGGACGACGCCGGCACTCCCCCCGGCTTCCGGCTGCATCGTTTGGAGCTGCTCAACTGGGGCACGTTCCACCAGGGCGTGCGCACGTTCCGGCTGGAAGGGGCGAACAGCCTGCTCACCGGCGACATCGGCTCCGGCAAGTCCACCGTGGTGGATGCGATCACCACACTGCTGTTGCCGGCGCACAAGATCGAGTACAACAAGGCGGCCGGTGCGCAGAAGAAGGAACGCTCCCTGATGTCGTACGTCCGGGGCTTCCACAAGAGCGCCCGGAGCACCGGCGGCGAGTACTCGAAGCCGGTGGCCCTGCGCGGAACAGGCCAGCTGACCGTGGTGCTTGGCATCTTCCATAACGCCGTGCTGGGCAAATCGATCACGCTGGGCATCACACTCTGGGCCACGCAGGAGGCCGGGCAGCCCAACCGTTTCTACTCGCTCGCGGAGGCAGAGCAGTCCATCGCGGCGGACTTCAGCAACTTCGGCCAGGACCCGCTGAAGCTCAAGAAGAAGCTCCGCGCCGCCGGGGCTTCGGTTCACGACTCGTTCGAGCCGTACTCGGCTGCGTTCAAGCGGCAGTTCGGAATCAGCGGCAACCAGGCCATGGAGCTGTTCCACCGCACCGTGTCCATGAAGCAGGTGGAAAACATCACCTCGTTTGTGCGCAGCAACATGCTCGAGGAGGACGATGTTGCCACCCGGATCACCAACCTGATCCACCACTTCGATGACCTGAAGAAAGCCCACGACGCCGTCCTCCGCGCCAAGGACCAGATCGCCCTGCTGACGCCCATCAAGGAAGGCGCCGCCCAGCACGCTAATCTCAGCGCAGACGACGACCTGGCACGGAAACAGCGCGACCAGCTGCATCCCTGGTTCACGGACCGGAAGCTGCAGCTGAGCCTGGAGCACCAGGCCGAGATGGAACAGACCGGCGTGCGGCTGCAGGAGGACGCCGCCCGGCTCAAGGGCGAAACCACCCAGCTGCGCCGCGACCTCTCCGGCGTGGAAGAGGACATCCGCACCAACGGCGGCGGCCGGCTGGCAGCCATCGACGCCGACCTGTCCCGGCTCGGCGCCGAGTCCGCGGCCCAGCGGCAACGGTTCGAGACGTACACCGCCGCCGCAGCTGACCTGGGGCTGCAGGCCCCGGAGGACCGGGTACTGTTCGATGCCAACCGGGCCCGGCTCGCCGAAGTCGAGGCCGAGCTCGGCAAGGCGTCGGACGAGCTGCAGGACCGGCGCACCGAGCTGACCATGACCCGGACCGTGCTGACCGGCCAGGCCGCGGACATCGCCGCCGAGCTCACCAGCCTGCAGGCCCGGCGCAACCTGATCCCCCTCCCCCAGCTGGACATTCGGCGTCGGCTTTGCGAGGGCACCGGGATCAAGGACACCGACCTGCCCTACGTGGGCGAGCTCCTCAAAATCCGCGACGGCGAGTCCGCCTGGGAAGGTGCTGCCGAACGCACGCTGCACGGGTTTGCGCTCTCGCTCCTGGTGCCGGCAGAGCACTACGCCGCCGTCAGCACCTGGGTTGACTCAAATATCCTGAGAGGCCGGCTCGTCTACCTAAAAATCGGCGATTCGTACGCGCCCAAACCGGCGGAGCCTGGGACACTCGCGGCCAAGATCGCCATCAAGCAGGGCACACCGTTCCGCGACTTCCTGCAGGACGAACTCAGCAGCCGGTTCGACTACTTCTGCTGCGAGAACCTCGCAGACTTCCGCCGCTACCCCAAGGCGCTGACGGCCAACGGCCAGCTCAAGGGCGGCCGCGGCAGACACGAGAAGGACGACCGGAAGGACCTCGCGGACCGGCGCAACTACGTCCTGGGCTGGGACAACCACGACAAAATGGCCCGCTTCCGCGCCGAGCAGGATGAGGTCCAGGGCCGGCTCAAGGTGGTGGCCACGGAGCTCGGCAAGGTCAATGACCAGCTGGGATCGCTGGGCCGGCAGAACCGGCAGCTGGGCATCATCGGCTCGGTGCAGGACTTCGGCGAGATCAGCTGGCAGCTCACGGCCCGCCGGATCGAGGACCTCAAGGCGGAGAAGCGGGAGCTGGAGTCAACCAGCGACGTCCTGCAGCAGCTGATGGCCAAGCAGGCCCAGGTGACGGACGATCTGGGCCGTCTGGAGGACAAGGGCGGGAAGCTGCAGCAGCGGCTCGGCGCCAATGAGAAGGACGCCCGCGACATCGCCGAGGCCATCGATGAGTGCCGCGCCGTCCTGGCCGGGACGCCGGTAACGGACGACGGCGTGGTGCTGGCCGCCGTCGGACGCCTCACTGCGGAGGCGCTCGGCGACAAGCCGCTCACCTACCGGAACACAGGCACCGTGGAAAGCACGGTGCGGAGCGGATTGACGGAGCGGATCGACGCCCTGTCCAAGCGGATCGCGAGGGCGGCCGAGAGCACGGTCAGGCAGATGGCGGACTTCCGCAACAATTACCCGAACGAAACCACGGACATCGACGCGTCACTGGAGGCCGCGGCGGACTTTAACCGGCTGCTGGAGCAGCTGGAGGGCAACGACCTTCCCCGGTTCGAGGCCCGGTTCAAGGAGTCGCTGAACCAGAACACCATCCACGAGGTGGTGGCGTTCAACGCGTTCCTGGACAGCCGGCGGCAGGACATTGTGAACAGGATCGGCGAAATCAACCAGTCGCTGGCGGGGATTCCGTACAACACGGGCCGGCACATCCAGCTGGAGCACCAGAGCACGTCGGACCAGGACGTGCGCGAGTTCGGCAGTGATCTGCGGGCGTGCTCGGAGGGGACCATCGGTGACGAGGACCAGTACTCGGAGCAGAAGTATCTCCAGGTGGAGCGGCTGATCGAGCGGTTCCGGGGCCGCGACGGGCTGACCACGCTGGACGAGCGGTGGACTGCGAAGGTGACGGATGTGCGGAACTGGTTCGCGTTCTCGGCGTCGGAGAAGTGGACGGAGACCGGCGAGGAGTACGAGCACTTCACGGATTCCGGCGGCAAGTCCGGCGGGCAGAAGGAGAAGCTGGCGTACACCATCCTGGCTGCGGCGCTGGCGTTCCAGTTCGGGCTCGGGTCCGGCAAAGGCGCGGGCCGGAACGCGGGCAGCGGCCGGAGTTTCCGGTTTGTGGTCATTGACGAGGCGTTCGGCCGTGGCTCGGACGAGTCGGCACGGTACGGGCTGGAGCTTTTCCAGCGGATGAAGCTGCAGCTGCTGATCGTCACTCCGCTGCAGAAGATCCACGTGATCGAGCCGTTCGTCTCGCACGTGGGGTTTGTGGCGAACACCAACGGCGACGACTCCCAGCTGCGCAACATGACCATCCAGGAGTACCGCGAGGAAAAGGACCGGCGTGGCCGGTGACGCGGGCCATGCTCACGGCTGGACCACGCTGGCGGGGCTGCGGGCGCAATCACTAAAGGCCTGGAACAGAGGGGGCCTGCTGCGGGAGCTACTGGAGCCGTCCGGTGTATATCCGCGGCGCCGGCCGCTGAAACGCCCGACGGCGGCCGAATTGTTGAGTGATTACGGTGCTGTCCGTGCGTGGGCGGCGGAGCTTTCCGCCGCGGCTGGTGCGTACGGGCTGGAGACGGTGGAGGTGGGGCGCCGGACGGTTGGGTCCAACCGGATACCTGCGGCCGCTGTGTTTCCGACTGTGGAGGACGAGATCGGATTCGTCGGAAAGGGCAGGGAAGCTGCCCAATTTGGCCGGCTCGCCGCGGACCTGGGCGGGCTGGAACCGCTGCTCCTTGGCTGGGCTGCGAGGCGGCCGCTGAAACTCCTGGAGCTGGGAGCTGATGCGCTGACGGCGGCGCGGGTGGCATTGTGGCTGCGGGACAATCCCGAACCCGGCATCTACGTCCGGCAGTTGAGCCTTCCCGGCGTTCACACCAAGTTCATCGAGCAGCACCGGCAGGTTATTGATCAGCTGCAGGCCGCCGTCGGGCCGGTTTCCGCCATTCAGGACGCGGACGTGGACGACGTCAGCGTCGAGGATCCTCCGGCCGGGTTCGCCGCGACGGACGCTGCCCTGGAGGAGGGGGCAGGCCGCACGCCGGCGGCACGTTTTGCGCGGCGGCACGGCTTCATGCATCCGCCGGAGCTGGTGCGGTTCCGGCTCCTGGATCCGGACCTGGACCTGTTCGGCGGTGCCCGTGACATCACCGTCACTGCCGAGGCCTTCAGTTCGTTGCGGTTGCCGGTGGAAACCGTGATCGCAACGGAGAACCAGGTGAATTTCCTTGCCCTGCCGGAGCAGCCCGGGTGCCTGGCTCTGTACGGGGGCGGCTACGGGTTCACCTCGTTGCGGCACACTGCATGGCTGCGCGGCTGCCGAGTCCTTTATTGGGGCGACATCGACACCCACGGCTTCCGGATCCTGGACCAGCTCAGGGCCGTGCACCCGCATGTTGAGAGTGTGCTGATGGATGCGGAAACCCTGCTGGCACACCGGGACAGGTGGGGATCGGAACCAACGCCGTCGAAAGCTCAGCTGACCAAGCTGACAGCCGGGGAAAAAGAGGTCTACGAAGCCCTCTGCAACGACAGCTACGGAAAGAAGTTGCGCCTGGAGCAGGAGCAGGTTACTTGGGACTGGGCGCTGAAACGACTGCGCTAAGGCCGATGGTCAGCGTGCGACGCCGAGAAAGACGGCGAGAGATTGCTCCACCGCAACAGGGGCGTGGACCAATGGCTGGAGCGTCCGGAATAGGTGACATGCGCCGAAGGCAAACCTACGTCGTAATAGCCAACGCGATCGGCGCGGAATTTTCACCCTGACTGCCAAGTGCCTCTGGTCATGCATGCAGTTTGTCAGCGCACCTGGCTGCCAGGGCGGTCAGCCGGATTCCTTTGGTACCAATGTTCCCAGGGCCTGACTCAGGCCCGTGACGGGAATGTCGGGGAACTCCGCGCGGGCCGGAGCCCACTCAAAGGCGACGGCTCCCGATTCCTCCCAGATCCCGGCCTGTGATACGCGGGCGAGGAACGGTGAGAACGGCCTGGCTACGACGGACAGGAGGCGCTCGGCAGCGGGCGGGATCCGTTGGACGGCCCCGTGGCCTACCCGCGCCAGCACAGCCTGAGCCACTTCGTTAGCCGTCAGAGTCTGCGAGCCCCATTCGATGACACGGTTCCGCAGCGCCGGGTCCGTGATCGCACGAAGGACGAGTGCGGCCGCGTCCCGGACCGACGTGTAAGTGACAGAGGCGGTCCCCGATCCGAACACGAGCACCTTGCCCTTGGGTTCGAGCGGCGCGGTCATCAGTTCAAGGCGCTGCTCGAGGAGCGGGCCTATCCTGATCACGGTCCATGCCATGCCGGAGGTGCGGACGGACTCCTCGGCCGCGGCCTTACAGCGCAGGAAGTCGATGGGTCCGTCGGGGGCGGCGCCATGCATGGACATCATAATCACTTGTTCCACTCCGGCCTCCGCCGCAGCACGGACCAACCTGATGGCGCCATCGCGGTCCACGGCGCGCGGGTCAGAGCCCTTGATGCCGAATCCCGAAGCCGCGAACACGGCCGCCGTGCATCCGGCCACCGCCTTCCAGCAGTCCGCTTCGGAGACGAGGTCCCCGCGTAGGGGCTCGACGCCGTCGCTCGCCGTGTCCGGGAAGGGCTGGGAATCGCCGCGCGCCATGATGCGGACTTGGTGGCCGGCGCCTGCCAGCATCGGGACCAGGGCGCGGCCAAGACGGCCCGTGCCGCCGACCACCAGGATCATGACCGGTCACCGCCTCCGGCTGCCCCGCGGATCGCCACGCCGATGGCTTCATCCACGTCCCCGGAGTCGTGGTCCACCGGTTCAAGGTAGAAGTGCGCCGCGGCGATCCTGTCCTCGCGAACGGTGAGGACGGCGACCCCCGCCGACCTGGTGACCGAGCCATCCGGCCGGGTGCCGCGGTTGCTCCATTCCATCCAGACCTTGTTGCCCGGGCCGGTCGCTGCGTCGTGCACTGTGAGGCTCAGGTCCGGCAGGCCGGCGAAGAGTGCGGCCCAGTTCTTCCGCACCTGGGCTGAGCCCTTAAAGCTGCGTGCCGGGTGCACGGGCGTGGTGTTCTCGTAGTCCTCGTCGAACTCGGACACCATCCCCTCAAGATCGTGGCGGTTTGCCGCGGCCACCATGCGCCGTACGGGACCTTCCGGAAGGATGCCTATTCCTGATGCGTCCATGATCTGCTCCTTCGATCTGACCGTCGCTGGAGGCGGAGAGGCTGGTACGCTGAATTTGATACAGTCAGCTGTAATTAACTGCTCTCAGGAGTCTATTCCCGATGGGATCCGTGGTCAACGAACCGCATCGTCGGGCTGCGCGTCCCCGCACCTACAACGCCCAACGCCGCCAGGAATCGGCCGAGGAGGCGAGGAAGGAGGTGCTTGCGAAGTCGCGCGAACTGTTCCTGGCGGAGGGATATGGCCGGACCACCATAGCTGCGATCGCCCGGGCCGCCGGCGTCTCGAAGGAGTCCGTGTACAAGGGCTTCGGCGGGAAGCCGGGGCTCGTCCGGGCGATCTATGAGCAGAGCATCCTCGGAGCCGGCGGCTCCCCGGCGGAAGAGCGGTCGGACCGCGCGCAAAGCACAGTCACGGATCCGCATGAGCTCATGGAGCAGTTCGGCCGGTTCATCACCGAGGTCAGTCCGATCGGATCGCCTGTCTTCCTTCTCATTCGGGATGCCGCCGCGAGCGGGGACCCGGACATGGCCTCGCTCCTGCGCGACGTGGACGACGCGCGGTACCGCCGGATGCTGCACAACGCGCGGCAGGTGCGCAGCAGAGGATTCTTGAGGACGGATCTGACGGAGGAAGAGGTAGCCGATGTCATGTTCACATGCACCTCAGCTGAACTCTACGAGAACCTTATCCTCAAGCGCGGCTGGAGCGCCGAGCGCTACGGCGGGTTCATGGCCAGAACACTGGCGGCCAATCTCCTGCCGGACCCTCCATCCTAATCAACCTGCGCACCGGGCCATCCGGACTGGCACGTTGCGCCGAACTGCATGCGTAACCCGTTGGATCAGCGAGATCACCCCCTGATCCGAAAACCCATATCGCATCCAGGAGACCATATGACAACCCTGCACAACTCCCGCACAGCAACCCGCACCAACGTCCAGAAAGCGTCCATGCTGGTGGGCGCCGTATTCCTGCTGGTGGGCGTCCTGGGCTTCGTCCCGGGTTTCACCAGCAACTACAGCGAGCTGCAGTTCGCCGGCCACCACTCCGAGGCCATGCTGCTGGGCCTCTTCCAGGTCTCGGCCCTGCACAACATCGTTCACCTCCTCTTCGGCGCAGCCGGCCTCATGCTGGCCAGGACCGCCCTCGGCGCCCGTTCCTTCCTCCTCTACGGGGGAGTCGTCTATCTGGTGCTGTTCGTCTACGGGCTGGTTGTACCCGAGGATTCGGCCGCGGACTTTGTGCCGCTGAACGTCTTCGACAACGGACTCCACCTGCTGCTCGGCGTCGGGATGATCGCCCTGGCCCTGATCCTGGCCAAGGGCCACAAGGCACGCGTGTAAACAGTCCCCTGCGGTGACACCGGGAAACGCCCGACGGCGGGACTCACCTTTCGGTGGGCCCGCCGCAGTCGTGTTTGGGACGTTTGCCGAGCGCCCGCACCGTTTCACCGGCCTCTCTACCCCCTCAGGGCTTCTGGAAGTTCCGTCAGGGTGGTGACAGTGTAATCGGGGGCGGCAAAATAGTCCGGGTACTTGGCGCCGGTCCGGTTGATCCATGCCGTGCCCAGGCCCGCCTCGGCCGCACCGTGGATATCCCAGGGGTGCACTGCCACAAGAAGCATCTGCCCCGGCTCCACCGAACAGGCCGACGCCGCGTAATGGTAGGCAGCCTGCGCCGGCTTCCACCCGGGGGCGTCCTCCACGGAAAGCAGCCGCTCGAACTGGTCCCGGATCCCGGCCGGCGTGAAGAGTTTTTCCGCTACCTGAGCCGAGCCGTTGGTCAGGGTGACCAGCCGGTACCCTGCTGCCCGCAACGCCCGGACGCCTTCCGGCACATCAGGATGCAGCCCGAGTGCAGCCATTCCTCCCATGACATGCTCCACAGCCCGGTCCAGGTTGGCATCGATACCCGAACCGGCCAGCAGCCCGCGCAGGACCTCGGCGCCGATCTCCGCGAACGTCCCGTTGCCGCCGGCAGCGGTGAGGGCGAAGCCGTCGCGCAGCAGCGTAGCGAACCAAAATTTCGCCAGCTGGGCCGGGGCGCCAATTTCAGCGAACCGCTCCCCCATCGGCGACATGTCCGAGAGCGTTTCGTTGACGTCGAAAACGATGACTGGCGTTGCGCTGTTCATGGGTTCTCCTTCATCTTCACGGTCGGTGGACTACGAGGCGCAGCAGGAGAGCCGCGAAAAATCCGTGGTGCAGCTATCATCGCAATCACCCACCAAGGAACGGCTGGATAGTCCAAGCGTTTCTCCAGGCGTCATGTCCCGGAGCCATGGTGGCAAAGTCGCCTAGCCCCTACTCCATTTCCTCGCCGTCGTCCATGACTACCTTCATCCGCCCGGAAACGAAGTACCCCATGTGGGATGCCTGGCAGCCCTCCGTTTTCGCGATCGGCTTGACGTGCGCCGGCGGAGGTGCGTCGATTTCATGGATATCTCCTGGAAGTGGGCTACTGCGAAGCCCCGATATCCCACGGCGGAGAAGGATATGGAACCCCGCCAGTGAGGACATTCTCCGCTTGCGCGATGGCGCCCGCAAGAGAGTTTTACGAACCTCGACCCATCCGCCGGGAAATGTGTTCCGAATCACTCAGGACCAGAGGGATCGCCTCACTGGCCAAGACCGAGGAGCGAATTGTGAATCGTAAATCAGTGATAGCCCTTGGGGGCTCAGTCGTTGCCCTAGTTGCCGCGGCCTCCCTGGCAGCAATTCCGGCGCAGGCGCACAATGACCAAAGCGACAGCAGAGACAACGACAAGAACGTCACCCTGACCGCCACGCTCACCGAGCTCAACGGTTCCGGAGCCTCCGGCACTGCCACGGCCGTCGTCGGCAACAAAATGATCAAGCGCATCGAGGTCCATGCCGACGGACTGACCCCCGATGCACCGCACGCCCAGCACATCCACTACGGCCAGCAGGCCCTGAATGAGTGCCCCACCCTGGCCTTCGACACCAACCACGATGGACGGCTCAACACGGTGGAGGGCATCCCCGCCTACGGTCCGGTGGTCGTGTCCCTGACCACCACCGGCGACACCACCCCGGCCAGCCTGCTGGCGGTGGACCGCTTCCCGGTTGCCAAGGACGGCAGCTATGACTACAAGCGCAAGAACATCAAGTTCACCGACGTCGCCGGGACCGGAGACGACGGCGGCATTGGAACGGCCAAGGACATTGCCCAGTCCATCCGCGACGGCGAAGGTGTTGTGGTGATCCACGGCATCGACTACAACGACAACGGCAAGTACGACTTCGGCACGATCGGCGCCAGCGAACTCGATCCCAAGCTCCCGGCCGAGGCCACCGACCCCGCAGCCTGCGGCGTTCTGGAGCGCCACTAGGTCGTCCTCCGAGGGCGTGGAATCTTCGCAAAGCACACCCCTTAAGTACCGCTTGCGTACGACGACAGTGCCACGGGCCGGTCACCGGAAGGTGGCCGGCCCCGCTTGTCGTGCCGTGCGCCTTGGGACCGCCACCTTCAAAGCCCTCAAGGTCCCGAGGCCGGACCGGCCCATCCACCCCATGGGTGCGGCTGGCAGGGGAACCATCGAACGGGCTCTACTGCGCCCGGCCTGGCGGGAGCTGGATCCGTTTCGGTCCTGGCGGTGGCCTTGGAAATTGGAACAGCAGACCAAGCGATTGATATAGACAGAGTCTGAATAAGCCTCCTTCTTGTCTAGGTGAGATGCTGTCCTGTGGGCCTACGACGCGGGGCGCTAAACCGGGCCGCACGGCGGGCGATGTGGTGGGTTTCGTGGCGGCGGCGGACCAGGACGGGTCCGGCGGGCAGCTGCTGGGCGTCGCGGGCGAAGAACCAGGCCTTCGCGAATTCCACCAGGAACATGTACACCACGATCATGCCCAGCAGGGCCAGGAAGAACGGGACCGGCAACGGATCGAAGCCCAGCACTGCCGCCAAGGGCGAGAGCGGCAAGCTGATACCCAGGACCACCACGCCCAGGGAGGCGCCGATCAGCCCGGCGGACGGCCGGCTGCGCAGGAACGGTACCCGCCGGGTGCGGATGGCGAAGATGATGAGGGTCTGCGTAGCAATGGATTCGATGAACCAGCCGGCACGGAACTCCCCCGGCGCGGCGTTGAACACGAACAGCATCAGGGCGAACGTGGCGAAGTCGAAGAGTGAGCTGATGGGCCCGAACAGGAACATGAACCGCCGGATGAACGCGATGTTCCAGTGCGAGGGGGCCCGGAGCTGTTCCTTGTCCACGCGGTCACCCGGGATGGCCAGCTGGCCGGAGTCGTAGAGCAGGTTGTTGAGGAGGATCTGGCCCGGCAGCATGGGCAGGAAGCTGAGCACCACGGAGGCGGTGGCAGCGCTGAACATGTTGCCGAAGTTGCTGGATGTGCCCATCAGCACGTACTTGATGGTGTTGGCGAAGATCCGCCGGCCTTCCATCACTCCTTCGGCCAGGACGCCGAGGTCCTTATCCATCAGTACGACGTCGGCGGCGTCCTTGGCGACGTCGGTGGCGCTGTCCACGGAGATGCCGATGTCCGCCTTGTGCAGTGCCAGGGCATCGTTCACGCCGTCGCCCATGAACCCCACCGACCCGCCGCTTTGGCGTAGCAGGGCGATGATGCGGGCCTTCTGTTCGGGCGAAACGCGGGCGAAGATGGTGGCGGTCCGGGCGGCGGCGGCCAGGTCGGCGTCGGACAGCTTCTCGATCTCCGCGCCGGTCAGTGTTCCACCGGACAGCACGCCGAGGTACGCGCAGACTTTTTCGGCCACCTTGGCGTTGTCCCCGGTGGCGATCTTCACCGAGATTCCCAGCGCCGCCAGCTGGTCCAGGGATTCCTTGGCGTTGGTTTTGGGCCGGTCCAGGAAGATGAGGAACCCGGCCAGCACCAGGCCGTGCTCGTCGGCCGGGGTGATGCTGGCCAGCCCCGCCGCGGAGCGGGTGGCCACCGCCACCACCCGGGAGCCGGCGTCGAACTGATCATCCAGCATCGCCTGCACGGCCGGCGGGGTGGGCCCGCACAAGGCGAGGACGTCCTCCGGGGCGCCCTTGGTGACCAGGCGCGCGGGGCCGCCGGCCTCCCGGACCAGCACGGTGGTGCGGCGGCGCTGGTGATCGAAGTCGATCAGGTCCAGTCGCTCGAAGCGCGCCGGATCAAAGCCAGTCGCGTCCGGACTGTCCCAGAGGGCCGCGTCCAGCGGGTTCTGCCCCGCGGAGGAGAGTTTCGCCTCCGTGTAGTCAGTCTCGGTGGCCAGCAGCCCCAGGGTGAGCAGGCCGCCGTCGGACATCTCCGGGGTGACCGGGAGCGCGCCGGTGAAGCTGATCTTTCCTTCGGTGAGGGTGCCGGTTTTGTCTGTGACCAGGATGTCCATGTCCCCCAGGTCCTCGATGCAGACCAGCCGTTTGACCAGGACTTTCCGTTTCGCCAGCTGGCGGGTGCCGGTGGCCAGGGAAGTGCTGACGACGGCGGGGAGCAGCTGCGGCGTGATGCCCACGGCGATGGCCAGGGAGAACAGGAGGGATTCGATGAGCGGGCGCTGCAGCAGCAGGTTGGCGATGAAGATCAGCGAGGTGAGCACCACAGCCACCTGCAGGAGCAGGAAGCTGAAGCGTTTGAGTCCGAGCTGGAATTCGGTCTGCGGCTGCCGTTCGCCCAGGCCCAGGGCGATCCGGCCGAATTCGGCGCGGCCGCCGGTGGCCACCACCACGCCGGTGCAGCCGCCGGACTGGATGATGGTGCCCATGAAGGCGCAGGAGGTGAGGTCCCCCAGGGACGCTCCGGCGGCCACGGGCGCCGGATCCTTGGCGGCGGGCAGGGACTCCCCCGTGAGGATGCTTTCGTCGCAGAGGAGGTTTTTGGTGCTCAGGAGCCGAATGTCGGCGGGGATGATGGCGCCCAGGGAGAGATGGACGACGTCGCCTGGCACCAGGGCGGTGACATCCACGTCTTGGGTGGTTCCGCCGCGGAGCACCACGGCGCGGTGGGTGACGCGGGAGTGCAAAGCCTCGGAGGCGCGCTCCGCACGGAACTCGTTGGTGAAGCCTAGCCCCACACTGACCAGCAGGATCACGCCGATCACGATCGAATTGGTGGCGTCACCCAAGAAGAGGGACAGGCCGGCAGTGACGATCAGCAGGATCAGGATGGGGCTCGCGAACTGCCGCCCCAGCACCGCCCAGCCGTCGGCCCGGTGGGTGCGGACGGCGTTGGGGCCCAGGGCGGCCAGGCGGGACGCGGCTTCTCCGCCGGTAAGCCCCTCGAGGCATGAGCCCAGGCGGTCCAGGACCTGTTCCCCGGGAAGGCTCGCGGCGTCGGTGATGGGCAGCTGGAGGGAGCTCCGCTCCTGGACGTTGAGCTCTGCCATGCGGATCCGTTCGGACGCGTCGAACATCGGAAAGTCGATGTACGGCTAAGCGTACGGCGCTACTGCCGGGGACTGAACCCCGGAATGTGGTGGAGCACAACCAACATGAACCACGTAGCAAGGATGAACGGCCATGTGTAAACCGGCAGCGCCGTCAGGCCCATCACCCAGGCAAGCACCGAAGAAACGACAACGCCCACAATGGCGGCAACCCAAGGTTGCCACGTGCCCCGCAAAAAGACTGCCGCCAACGCAATGGCCGTCAGGACCCCGGAATAGCCGAGGAGCCCGTGGGTCACGGCCTGCACATCGGAACCTGTGACAAGGTCCATGACGGCCTCCAAGACGCTGCCCAGGAGTGCGGCGGCGGCCACCTTCCAGTGGGCGATGAATAACCCAAGGAGGATAACGGCGCCCGCGATGGCTGAGTCGACCAGCACCACTTCGGAAATATTGGTCAGGATGGCCTGGCCCATGTCGGCAAGTATGTTTTCAGGCACCTCGCCCAGATCGGTGTGCGGGCCGTGCAGTGGGGCGTGCACGGCAAAAAGCACCCCGGCGACGATACAGAACGGCGCGGTGGTTACGGGCAGCGAGTACTTTCGGATGGCAGGGTGGTAAAACAGCCACGCAAGCGCGACGGTGACCGGGCCGCAGGCCAGGCCGCCGGCGACGGCGAACGCGGCGGCCGGCCAGGTAAAGCCCAGAGCGGAGAACTGTGCTGCGCCCACCAGGGCCCCGCAATAGCCGTGCAAGCCGTTGCCCAGTTCGCCGCGGCTCCGCTGGCACAGCACTCCGCTTAAAGTGGAAAACAGCAGCCCCACAACCGCAAGGACAGCCATCCGCCAGTTGGCGATGGCGAACCCGGCCAGCACGGTCAGCCCCGTCCAGACATTTGCCTGGAAGTAGATCTGGCCTAAACCCCGGGCGGTAGCGGCGGTCCAATTGAGGCTGCGGACGACTTCGGGACGCATGTAGTAGGAGGTCATTTGGCGTGCCGCCGCCCCAGCAGAACGGCAAGAATCCACACCGCGGCGAACGTAGCAACCAGGGCAAGCCCGGCGTTCCCGAGGTCGATCCCAGCCAGCCATCCGGCCGCACCGTCCACGCCTAATGCACCGTTGACAAAACCTCCCAGGGTGATGACCGAAACAAAAAGAGCAGAGAGCGCCGACAATCCAGTGATGACGGTGTTGAACCCGAGCCTGCGCTGCGGGTTCCCGATGGCTGACTTGTACAGGCGCATCATGGCGACCCCATTGACGGAATCACACAGGGTCATGGCCGCCGTGAAGGCCAGCGGAATGGCCATCAGTGCGATTGGAGAAACGCCGGCCACGGTCGCTGCGGTGGTCATCACCAACAGTCCGACGGTTGTGGCGGTATCGAACCCCAGGCCGAACAGGAAACCGATCACGTAGATGTTGCGCGGCCGCTCCACCTTGGCCAAAGGCTTGGCTAGAAGCCTCGCCATAAACCCCCTGGCTTCGAGGTCCTGCTCCCCCACGTCACCTCCCCTGGCCATCTTCCGGTAGGACTGTGCGGCGCTGAGGAAGGCCGCGCCGTTGACGATACCCATGAACAGCAGGAAGAGTCCGGATACTGCACTGCCGATCAGCCCCAGCACCAGGTTTCCGGTGGTGCCCCCTTCCATCAGTTGTCCCACCAGAGAGGCACCCGACACCACCAGCACCCCTGCCAAAACAACGACGGAGCTGTGGCCCAGGCTGAACGCAAAGCCCACACTGACAGGGTTCTTGTGCTGGGCAACGAACCTGCGGGTGGAGTTGTCAATCGCCGCGACATGGTCCCAGTCGTAGCTGTGCTTAACGCCGGTCAGGTAGGCGGTCAAGATCAGTCCCAGCGCCAGCGGGTGCCCGGTTGTGCCCGCGAATGACGTTCCCGCGAGCAGGAGTACGACGGCGGCCGCATGCAGCGCGGCCACCGCGCCGAAGGTGAAGAACAGGCGCGTCCGGAGCGGCAGGGTCTCCCGCTCGCGGTACATGACGGCGAACTGGGTCAGTGCGGCCATCAGTACTTCCTCAGGTCCATAGGTGATTGCCCGTACCAGCGTTCGCGCAGCAGCCCTGTGCAGGCTCCCAGGATGTGGTTGAGTTCCCCGGTGCTGTTGGACAGGGACCGCAGGACAAGACCCGTGGTCCCCGCATTTCGTGCGGTCAAAGACACGCCGGTGTGGGCGTCGTAGCCGACGGTCAGTGCGTGAAGTTCATCCGCGAGGGCTTGATCCACCCGCCGGTCTACGACAATCAGCGAGCCCAGGTGACTGAAGCCTTCCATGAAGCCCATCCCGGTGACATCACCCAGTGGCGGCCTGATGAGCAGGTTGTCCAGGGCCAGCAACTGCATGCCGTTAGGGCCGGAGACGTGGATCTCATTCCGCAGCCGCAGTTCTTCATACTTGAACGAGGAGCCATCAGGAGACCAGCCGGGAGTGACAACCTCAGCCATGATCAGGCTCGATGTCGGGCGCACGGTGATGTGCGTGTTCTGCCGGTAGGTTGCCTCGCGGTAGGCGATCAGCTGGTCCGGCGCCAGTTCCAGCTGTGCGTTTTCCCCGAGTCGCAGGGTCGTCCGCTGCTCGGCAAAGGAGTCAGGAGTCCGGTAGATCTTGGTGGCCGACTGCGTCGTCAAAAGCAACGAGGCCCCCGCCTGCACCTCAACGTCCACCGTAAAAAGGTCAGCTCCGAGATAAGCGCCGCCCGGGTTCACCGTGACATAGCAAACCTGCCCGGAGTCATCAAGGTAATGCGGCCGCAACACCCGAAGAGCGCCTTGATGATACTGGTGCGAGGCGATGGATTTGCCGCCGCGCTCGGAAATGACGAGCTCAAGCACACCCCTGGCCCCCGGTGCTTGAGCCTGTCGAAATCCCTGGGTCTCGATGAGCTCCACCACCGGTGCAAGCCCGGATGCCGTCGTACTCATTTGGCCAAATCGAGCATCAGGACGTCGTGCCGGATCCACTCGATGACCTTGTCGAGCCCTTCGTCGGTTTTCAGGTTGGTGAAACAGAACGGCTTGTCCCCGCGGAATTCCTTGGAGTCCTTCTCCATGACGGACAGATCGGCGCCGACGTGGGGGGCGAGGTCGGTCTTGTTGATGATGAAGAGATCGGATTTGATCATGCCCTGGCCTGCTTTACGGGGGATCTTCTCCCCCTGGGCCACATCGATGATGTAGACGGAGAAGTCGACAAGTTCGGGACTGAACGTGGCGGACAGGTTGTCGCCCCCGGACTCAACGAAGATGACCTTGAGGTCCGGGTGGCGCCTCTTCAGTTCCTTAATGGCCGCCGTGTTCATGGAGGTGTCTTCACGGATGGCGGTGTGCGGGCAGCCGCCGGTTTCGACGCCGATGATCCTGTCCTCAGGCAGGATACCGTTTGCCGCCAGAATTTTGGCGTCCTCGATGGTGTAGATGTCGTTGGTGATGGCGGCCATGGAAATGTCACCGCTCATGTGACGGGTGAGCCGCTCCACCAGCTGGGTTTTACCGGCCCCCACCGGACCGCCGATACCGATAATGATGGGTTCAGTCATTCTGTCCTCCTGTTAACTCATGAACATGCGCGCACGTTGCCGCTCGTGCCGCATCTGCGAAATTTCCAATCCGGGGCTCATGGCCCCGAAGTCGTCCGGTGCCAGATGCCCGATCCGCTCGACGGCGGCCGCGACGTCGCCGGCCGCTCGCCCAAGAAGCCGCTGTCCGGCGTTCTGGCCAAGCGGAATGGCGCGCACCGCATTCTGGGTCAGCGACGTGACGGTGGCGAACAGGTACGCGCCGAGTGCCTCCGCCAGCGGCACGCCCAGGGAACGGGCGACGACGGCGAACGCCAGCGGCTGGTGGCCTGCGGCGCGGCCTGTGGCCACCAGGTCGCGGTACTCCGCCAGCTCAGGCGACGGGAAAACCTGGCCGCCGATCTCCAGCAGCCTGCCGCCCATCGTGATGCCGGCTTCGCGCACCTGCCGCGGAAGGAGCTGCGCCGTGAGCACAGGATCCAGCTCGGCGACGGGACTTCCCTCATAGAGCAGCCGAATGGCCATCCCGTCGGAGTAGGTGAGCTGCTGGCCGATAAACGCCGAGAGCCAGCGCCCAAACGAGTCCGCATCGGAGATCAGCCCGCGCTCAATGTACGTCTCGAACCCCAGCGAGTGCGCAAACGCCCCGGTAGGGAGCGCTGAGTCCGTCAGCTGCTGGAGCGCGAGCTGGTAGCTAGTGCGAGTGTTCGGCATGGCGGAAAGGAACGGGCATGACGCGTTCCTGCCGGTCGTAGGGAACACCGACGTGCTTGAGGTAGTCCTCCACGGTGTGATCGTAGGCACAGACCATGACTTCGGAGCCAAACTCGGACCCTGCATCGAAGAACTGGGCCTGCAGGTGACGGTTGCCGAGGGAATGCGCCACGATCCCCATCTCCTGGATGGACCGGGGCGCGATGACCAGGACGTCGGTGGCCAGCACCGACACCACGATCATGTTGGTTTCGGCCACATCCAGGATGTCACCGTCCCGCAGGTCCGCCGAACCTGCGGGCAGGCGGATGCCGATCACCTTGCCGTGGTCAGTGGTGACCCGCTGGATCCGCTTAACCAGCTCGGCGCTGGGCAGGATCACCTTCTCCCGGTGCAGGCCTGCATACTCCCGCGAATCCGGTGGCAGCTCGTGCAGGTTACCTAAAACCTTTTCGATAATCACAAACCGCTCCTAGAAGAGGAAGTAGCGCTGGGCCATAGGCAGCACGTCGGAGGGCTCACAGGTGACGTCCTCGCCGTCGACAGTCACCTTGTACGTTTCCGGGTCAACCTCGATGTTAGGAGTAGCCCCGTTGTGTTTGAGGTCTGCCTTGGTCAGGGAGCGGATGCCGGAGACCGGCCGGATGACCTTCTCAAGTCCCAGCTCCGCCGGCACGCCGGCCTCGATCGCTGCCTTGGACAGGAACGTGATGGACGACTTTTGCAGCGCCTTCCCGAAGGTGGCGAACATGGGACGCATGGTGCGTGGCTGCGGCGTGGGGATGGAGCCGTTGGAGTCGCCCATCAGCGCGTACGCGATCTGGCCGCCCTTGAGCACCAGTTCCGGCTTGACGCCAAAGAACGCCGGGTCCCAGAGCACCAAGTCCGCAAACTTCCCTTCCTCCACCGAGCCGATGGAGTCCGCCATGCCCTGCGCGATAGCCGGGTTGATGGTGTACTTCGCCACATAGCGCTTGAGGCGGAAGTTGTCGCTCTCTTCGCCGGAACCGTTCGCCGCACCGTGCGTCCCGCCGTCGGGATCCTTCAGCACGCCGCGTTGCCTCTTCATCTTGTCCGCCACCTGCCAGGTGCGCGTGACCACCTCGCCCACGCGGCCCATCGCCTGTGAATCGGAGGACGTAATGGCGAAGATCCCCAGGTCCTGCAGGACGTCCTCCGCAGCAATGGTCTCGGCGCGGATGCGGGAATCGGCGAACGCCACGTCCTCGGGGATGGCCGGGCTGAGGTGGTGGCACACCATGAGCATGTCCAGGTGCTCTTCGATGGTGTTGCGGGTGTAAGGAAGCGTCGGGTTGGTCGAGGCCGGCAGGACGTTGGGGAGCCCGGCGATCTTGATGATGTCCGGGGCATGGCCGCCGCCGGCGCCTTCGGTGTGGAACGTGTGGATGACCCGGCCGTCGATGGCCCGGATGGTGTCCTCCACAAAGCCGCACTCGTTCAGGGTGTCGGTGTGGATGGCCACCTGGACGTCATACTCGTCGGCCACCTTCAAGGAGGTGTCGATCGAGGAGGTGGTGGCGCCCCAGTCCTCGTGGACCTTCAGCCCCACGGCGCCTGCCCGGATCTGCTCGGCCAGCGGCTCGACGGCGGACGCGTGGCCTTTGCCGAACAGCCCGATGTTCATGGGAAGCCCCTCAACGGCCTGCAGCATCCGCTGGATGTGCCATTTGCCCGGCGTGACGGTGGTGGCCTTGGTGCCTTCGGCCGGGCCGGTGCCGCCGCCCACCATGGTGGTGATCCCGCTGCAGAGGGCGGTGGGGACCTGGTCCGGGGAGATGAAGTGGATGTGGGTGTCGATGCCGCCGGCGGTGAGGATCTTCCGCTCCCCGGCGATGATTTCGGTGCTGGCGCCGATCACGATGTCCACGCCGTCAGAGATCTGTGGGTTGCCGGCCTTGCCGATCTTGAAGATATGGCCGTCCTTGAGGGCGATGTCGGCCTTGTAGATGCCGGTGTAGTCCAGGATGACGGCGTTGGTGATCACGGTGTCCGGGACGTCCTCATCCCTGGTCAGCTGGCCGTTCTGGCCCATGCCGTCACGGATCACCTTGCCACCGCCGAAAACCACTTCCTCGCCGTACACGGTGAGGTCCTTTTCGATTTCGAGGAACAGGTCGGTGTCCGCCAGGCGGATGGCATCTCCGGTGGTGGGGCCGTACAGGTCCGCGTACTGCTTGCGGGGAATTTCAAGGCTCATTTGTTTGCTCCTTCAGCGTTCGTGAGCGGCCCGTTGACGGCGTTACTCAAGCCGTAGACCTCGCGGTCGCCTGCCAGTTCGATCAGCCGGACAGGCCTGCTGTCGCCGGGCTCGAACCGGGCGGCGGTGCCTGCAGGGATGTCCAGCCGGCGGCCGTAGGCAGCGGTGCGGTCAAAATCAAGGGCGGCGTTGGCCTCGGCAAAGTGAAAGTGCGAGCCCACTTGGATGGGCCGGTCGCCGGTGTTGGTGACGACGACGTCGGTAGCGTCACGTCCTGCATTCAGCGTCACGGGTTCGGACCTGAGGGCGTATTCTCCGGGAATCATGGACCTACTCCTATCGGATGGGATCGTGAACGGTGACGAGCTTTGTGCCGTCGGGGAAGGTGGCCTCGATCTGGACATCGTGAATCATCTCAGGCACCCCTTCCATGACGTCGTCCCGGGTGAGCAGCGTGGTCCCGTAGCTCATCAGGTCCGCCACGGTCCGGCCGTCGCGTGCCCCCTCAATGAGTTCGTAACTGATGAGGGCCACGGCCTCGGGGAAGTTCAGTTTTAGCCCCCTGCCCTGCCGCCGCCGGGCAAGGTCGGCGGCAATAACGATCATGAGTTTTTCCTGCTCACGTGGCAAAAGATGCATAACTTCTCCTTTATGAAAGGTCGGAGCCGCGGAAGCCGGACGTCTGATCACCCAAGGCTTGGAACAGCCGGGGACGTGCGGGGCAGCTATACCGTTATATGCCTTAAAGCCGAGGCCATGCAATTCAGAAATGCCGCTTGCTTCCCGGCTGTCACTCGACGCGCCCGTCAGCCCAGCGGAAGAGTCAGCCCAGCGGAAGAGTCAGCCCATCGGAGGAGTCAGCCCGTACCGGGCGATGATGTCAGGGAGCCATGGTGCTTCGCCGAACTGCAGACCGTATTCGGCTGCGAGTTTGCCGATGGCCTCAGGATCGGGTGGTCCCCCGGGTTCGAGCTGATCGGCCAGCCCCCAGAAGAAGTGCTCGAATCCGGCGGGGCTGATGATTTCGATCATCCTCGCGGGAACTTTGCCCGCGTTCCACATGGTGTGCAGTTCGCCGCGCGGCTTCGTGATGTAGCCCCCGGCGCCTAACACCGCCTCGCGCTCACCGGATCGGAATCCGATCTCGCCTGCAAGGACGATGGAATACTCGTCCTCGCGGGTATGCAGGTGCGGCGGCACCAATGCCCCGACGGGGAACGGGTGCTCCACGATGGAGATCTGCTCATTGGTGTGTTCACCGAACAGTTTGAAGACAACCCCAATACTTCCGAGGCTGCCCTGGCGTCCTTCCCCTGGCTCCACGACAGTGAGCCGCGGAGCCTCCTCAGCGCCCATGACAGGCCACCTTTCCTCATTCGATATACAATGGTGTATAGCGAATTATCCGACCGCACAGGAACCGGCGTCAATGCTTTGAATGAACAGAACCGATCAACCAAAATCCGCACTTATCAGATGAACAAGCGTGCCGAGCAGGTGGAGACTACGCGTCAGCGCATCGTGGACGCTGCGGTTGCCCTGCACGGTTCAATAGGCCCAACCCGGACCACCATTGCGGGCGTCGCCAAGCAGGCCGGCGTGACGCGCCTGACGGTCTACCGGCATTTTGCCGATGACGAGGCACTGTTCGCTGCCTGCTCCTCGCATTGGCTCTCACAGCAGCAGCTACCGGACCCGAGTGCCTGGTCCGAGCTCGCGGACCCCGCGGAACGCCTGCAGGCCGGCCTGACGGATCTTTACCGGTTCTATCGCGGCGGCGAGCCGATGCTCACGCGCATCTATGGCGATCGGGAGGTCATTCCGGAGCGGCACAACCGACAGCTCGAAGAGCGCGATGCGTTTTTCCGCGACACGCTCCTTCAGCCGTTTCCGGCGACAGACAGCAGCGGCCGGCTGCGCGCCGTCGTCGCGCATGCGGTTTCCTTCTGGACGTGGCGGTCCCTCTGCCACGACAACGGGCTTTCCAACCGGGAGGCCGTGGAAGCCATGATGGACCTGATAGCAGCGTCGCGCGCAACAACCCGAAGAAGAACGAACCTCCAGAGGATGCTGCAGCGGTAGCATCTGCCCCGGCCGCGCTATTACAGCTACGTGCTTCAGGCCTCGGCAGGACATAGAACGCCCCGGCAGATTTAAGGCTGCCGGGGCGTTCTGGGGTAAAGAAGGATGTACCTGTGATCAGGCTGCTGCGGGCTGGGACGGGGCGTTCGTCGTTTCGGGCGGGGGTGCTCAGGGCTTGGCGTAGTCGGCGAATCCCTGCCAGTCGATTACCACGCAGGGTTCGTCTCCCACTGTCCAGGCGTCATGGCCTGGCGCCATGGTGCCGAAGTCGCCTGGCCCATACTCCATCTCTTCGCCGTCGTCCATGACTACCTTCATCCGCCCGGAAACGAAGTACCCCATGTGGGATGCCTGGCAGCTCTCCGTTTTCGCGATCGGCTTGACGTGTTCGGACCAGCGCCACCCGGGCAGGAAGGTAGCGCGGCCAACGGCTCCCGTATCGAGGTTGACGAGTTGAAGCTGGCCGGTACCCCCTTCGAAGGGACGGGTCTCCTCGGGCGAATCCAGGCTCTTGCGAACTAAACTTGGCATTTCAACTCCTACAGGGGGTAAAGCTCTTGTTTGGGGTGGGTCCCGGAGTTGCTCAGGGGCTCACGACGTCCCGAAGGACAGTCGGGAGCCGGCAACCGCGGCTGATGGGGAGACACCCTGCGCAATGCACGGCCAACGCAGTGGCGGCGCTGGCAGCGAAGGTGCGTTAATGTTCACGGATTTCTCCTGAAAAACGGCTGCTGGCAAGCCCCGATATCCACAACGGTGGAGATATGGAGCCCGCAGTAAGCACATTCTCCGCCTGGCCGATGATGCCCGCAAGAGCTCCGGCAAACGTCCCGGATGTGTCCATTAAACGACCATCATCCACTGTCATGAAAAAATCGAGGTCAGACGCCGGCTTTGATCAGGAGCGCATCGACCATCATGAAGAACTGGGCGCGGTGATCGGTCGCCTTCGCGTCGGTCATGTATTGGATGGCTGCGCCGTCGTAAATCGTGAGAAAGAGCCTCACCAGGGTGGCAAAGCCTATGAGGCACTGATCCCCGCTGTTTTCGGCGGCGGAAGAAAAGATGTCTCCCAGTTCCACTTCATAGGCCGGATAAGTCTTCGCGGCCAGCGGGCTGACGGCGGCATTTCGCGTTGCCCAGAGAATGAGTTCGATCTCAGCAAGGATGCTTGCCGGCTCTTCCTCCAATGCACGCCAGTAGCCTTCGGCCACCTTTTCCACAGCCGTACGCAGACCCAAGTGGACCGGGACGCCGCTGGAAAAACGGCTCAGGTTCTTTAACCAAGCCTCGGCGGCCTTGTCCATGAGTTCGTCTTTATCGCTAAAGCAATAATGAGCCGCCGCCAAGGGAGCATTAGCTTCCTTGGCAATGGCCCGCATTGTCACCGACTGAACACCTTCACGGCGCATAAGTTCAACCGTTGCTGAGATCAGCTGCTCTTTTCGTTCCGAAGCGGCTACCCGCATGGCCCATTCTCCACTCTCCACGGTTACCGCCACAGCGGGCGGTAACCAACCAAAGACTACCGCTCGGTCAACCGCGATGAATCTTCATCTTGCCTGGCCTTGCGGTTTGATGTCGTTACCACCGAGACCGTATCCCGGCTGCCCATGCACCAGCCAGGACACGGTCCGGAGCGCGGAAGCCCTCCAAATAGTCAGGGCAGCCTGCCGGAACCTAGAACCTTTCTAGATTGGCCAACGGGTATGCCTCCAGTTACCGCGCGGCCAGGATGTCGTCCACAGCGGCAGGCGAGCCGGCGTCCACATCCTGGGACGGGCCGTCCAAGTACCGCTGCATGGAGTCGTCCATCGCGTTGAGCCAGCGGGTGTGGTGCTTGGTCGCCATGGTGCCGGTGACCACGGACCGGTGGAGCATGTCGCGGTACCCCAGAATGTCCGTCTCCTTGTGGTGCATCCAGTCCTTGAACAACTGGCAAACAGCGTCGAGGTCGAAGGGCGGGTAATCCGTGGCCTCGATGAGCTCCCGCAGGTAGTCCGTCTGGAAATCGGCCTCGGCATCGTGATTCGGCAGCGCGTCCTGGCGCTCAAGCCAAAGCTGGATGTCCGCCTCGCGCTCGGCGAGGGACGGAATGTCAATCACTCCGGTCATAACGTCGCGGGCAAACCAGGCCTGCGCGTCGAACATGTTGAAGGTGTAGTACTGGTCCTGCGCACCCAGGTAGAACAGGTTGGTGTTCTGCTGCCACACAACGCCCTTGTAGAGGTTGCCCGGGTACAGCACGTTTGGCGACTTCAACGACAGCTCACTGGGAAGGTACGGGTACTTGTGCTGGTATCCGGTGCAAAGCACGACGGCGTCAAAGTCGCCTTGGGTGCCGTCGCTAAAGTGTGCGGTGCGGCCTTCGAAGCGGGTGACGAGCGGGCGCTCCACCGTGTTCTCCGGCCAGTCATAGGCCATCGGGGTAGTGCGGTAGCTCAGGGTAATGGACGCAGCGCCCATCTTGTGGGACTGCATGCCAATGTCCTCAGCAGAGTAGCTGCTGCCGATCATAAGCAGGTTCTTACCATAAAACCGCTCGGCTCCGCGGAAATCATGGGCGTGCAGGACTTCACCCGGGAATGTCTTGACGCCCCTGAACTCAGGGACCGAGGGGACGGAGAAGTGTCCAGTCGCGACCACCAGCTTGTCGAACACGTGCGTCTCAGTGATGTTGGTTTTGAGGTCCTCCACCGTCAGCGTGAATTCCTGCGTGGCCTCGTTGTAGCTGGTGTGCCGTGCGACGCTGTTGAACCGGACGTACTTGCGGACATCGGACTTCTCCACGCGGCCCTTGATGTAGTCGAAGAGAACCTCGCGTGGCGGGAAGGACGATATAGGACGGCCGAAATGCTCGTCAAAGGAGTAGTCCGAGAACTCCAGGCATTCCTTGGGGCCGTTGGACCATAGGTGGCGGTACATGCTGGAGTGAACCGGCTCGCCGTGGGCATCCAGGCCAATTCGCCAGCTGTTGTTCCACTGGCCGCCCCACTCGTCCTGCTTCTCGAAGCACATGATTTCGGGGATTTCTGCCCCCTTCTGGCGTGCTGATTCGAATGCCCGCAGTTGTGCCATGCCGCTGGGTCCTGCACCGATGATTCCGACTCGAAGTGTCATGCTGCTCTCCTCTTCCAAATTTTCATGGGCCGCCGGTATGCGGCGTAGTGAGTTGGGTTGCGCTGATGGTCCTTACGGGTTGAAGGTGCGGTCGCCGGCGAAGAACCCCAGGCCGTACTCGGGCGTCTCGAACTTGACGGTGGTGCCCTTGGGGAAGAACAGCACGTCGCGTTCCTTGGCGTGCGTGACTTCGCCGGTGGTCTGGTCCGTGAGGATGAACTCGCCCTTGATGACGACCTTCATCTCGTCGTAGGTGTAGGTGTACACCAGCGGCTCGGAAGCCTTCAGCTCGAAGAAGCCGGCGCACATGACCGAGCCCTCGGGGTTGTGGAGGGAGTCGCCGATCGCGGCGTCCGTCCCTGGCTCGTTCATCGACGGCAGGGCGGTGAAGCCGTTTTCTACTTTGTGGATGGAGCCGGCCTTGCTCAGTGTTCCTACGAGGGTGGTTTCCATGGTTTCTCCTGTGAATTGGGTGGAACAATCTTCAGAACTGTTCATGAGGGCATAAATGTCCATAGGGAATTGCACTTTTGGCGCATGAGGAATGCATTGAAGTGGTCTCTGAAACCGGGTTATGGCTCCGGGAGGAATAGCTGCAAATGCGACATTATTGATTCGCAACGGACCGGCTGAGTTCCTCTTTGAACCGTGCGGTATGAAGTGAATCACGTCTGCTCGCTCCACTGACTTTTACATGAACGGCCGTGCAAGTCAATCGTTCAGGAAAACTTGTTGCAGGGAGTCTTTTGCAAAACTGATCCTCAGATCCCCCCGCCCACAAACGTCCACATTCCTTCTCATGGACCCTTGACTGGGACGCTTGTCAATGTCAGAGTATTCAAATCCGTGATCCATATCACGTTGATGCACTTGATTTTAGATTCACCGATACGTTCCGCAAGCAGGTTCCAACTGAAGAACGGTGAAAGACTATGACCACAACAACCCAGCCCCCGTCACTGACGACGGGGGAAACTATCGACTTCTGGTCAGCGAAGACCATGCAGGTCATGAAGGACGAGTGGCCGCGACTGCGCTGCAGGTTTATCAACGCGAATCCCGACGGCCCATGGGATGACTTCCGCCTCTCGGAATGGGAAATGGAAGCCTGCGGCTGGGAGGACTTCCACCCTCACAGCGAAACGAACTTCGTCGTGGAAGGCGAGCTCTACATAGAGTCCGAGGGCAAGACTGTCGTCCTCAGGCCCGGTGACTCAGCACGCGTCAATCCCGGTCAACTTGGCCGGTACTGGGCACCCGTCTACGCCCGGATGGTTACTATTTACGGACCCAACCCCGATGGCGCGAAGTCCCACTCCTTCCGGTACTACGAAATTTGAGCCTTAGACACTTCCACAGCCGCTCCACACGCGGCGCCCGCGGGACCCTCACCAGGATGCCTGCACGCCGCCTTCGGCCACGATCGCCACACCCGTTCGCCCAACAAGTGCTTCTGCATTTCTGCGAATCCTCTCCGCCCTGAGGCCAGTGCGCGAAGATGCACGCGACATAATTCAAACCCTCGCCGCGGTAATACATGCAACTGCAATCGCAGTCGCATGGTTTGTCGAGCCGTAAAAGACATAAAGATATATCAATCTTGGCCTGCCGCCCTAAGCGCGCAAATGCGTTGAGATTTCCACCTTTACATGGCAGTAAACCATCAAGGATGGCATGAATCTTTATTGAGGCGGATTAATCCGGTCTGGCACTGCGAGCTGTCCCATAACGGCGGGCGCCGGAATATTCCCACGGCCGCCAAAATATTCAAGAGCTTCTCTATCCAGCCTCACAGACCAGACGACTTGTCGTCTAAGGAGACAGTTATGAGTAAAAATATTTCGGAGGGTGTTGACCACCTGGAAAGGTCGATCAACTGGAAGCAGGGTTTGGCCATAGCACTGGGCGTCCCCTTGTTGATTCTGCCCTCCCTTGGCTACCTGCCGATGTATATGGCCGCCGCAGCAATCCTGGTCTGGGGGTTGTCGGTCATCCAGGGCTTCATACAGAACGCTGCCTATGCTGAGATGGCTACCACTTTTCCCAAGGCCAGCGGCCTGCCAGGTTTTGCCCAGCATGTATTTCGCACCGAAAACTACAAGGGCAAGTACGACAAGGGAAAGCTGATCGGCGGCTTCTCCGCTTGGAGTTACTGGTTTGCATGGAACCCCGTCCTGGCGATCTTCGCCATCCTGGTCGGCGGCTACCTGCATGGACTGTTTCCGGCTTTGGCCGAGACATTCACCGAGTTTCAGCTCTCATTGATCTCCGGTGCGGTGATCTTTACCGGGTTGTTCATCGTCAACTGGTTCGGCCTCAAGGACGGCGCCATCCTGGGTTACATCCTGGCTGCTGTTTCCCTAATACCGCTGATTATCCTTACTGTGGCGCCTTTTGCTACCGGACACGTTGACCTGGCCAATATCACCGGCAACTGGTGGCCTGCTGACTGGGTGTGGGACATGCACCACGTCCTGATTCTCTTTGGCATCTTTGCGATTGCTCAGTGGAGTGCCTGCGGTTGGGAAACGGCAGCCATCTACGCCCCCGAATACAAAAACCCGTCCAAAGATGTCCCGAAAGCATTGTTCGCCTGCGGCGCTATCTGCTTTCTCTCGTATGTTCTGGTGCAGGCAGCAGTCATCGGCGTGCTTGGTGTTGAAGGTGTGATGGCGGAGCCTGTATCGCCTCTCATTCCGGTGGCCAAGGCGGTCTTCGGGGAAGCCGGCTCAATCATTACCATCATCATGCTGATCGCCGCCATGATCCTCATCATCCAGACGGCTTACCTGGGCTCCTCCCGCGCCATGCACTCCATGACCACGGAAGGCAATCTTCCCAGGGTCTTCGGCAAAACCAATCGCCACGGAACCCCCTTTATTGCCTTGCTCGTCACCGCGGCGTTCAACATGGTCCTGATTTCCATGGGATCCCTTGCTGCAATTCTTGCGGCCGCCGCCATTGGCTACACCTGCGCCAACGGCATCAGCCTGTTCGCCTACGTCAAGGCCAAAAAGCACCCGGCCTTCGCCAACCTGGAACGGCCTTTCAAAGCACCCAAGGGCTGGAAACATGTCGCCATGATCTTTGGCCTGTTCAATCTGCCCCTCTGCCTGATCGGCGTGGTCTACCTGAACAGCCAGGAAATCGGCTGGACCTCAACCTGGCTCGGCTTCCTCGTATTGTCGCTGTACATTCCCATTTGGTTGTATTCGCAGCACGAATCGAGGCGCAGGAATGACGAAGTAGATGCTGTTGTGAGCTCTTTGGACAATGATTCGGATAACGATGCCGAAGACCTGGAAACAGTTCCAACATCCAGGTGAAGTCGACGGTGCAGGATTCTGGACCAAGCGCGGACGGCAGTTCTACATGGCTCTAGGATCGGAGGCGACGGGTTCGTCGTCGTCGTACTGAACTACGACGGCGGCACTCCACCGAGGGGACCCGTCGCCTCCCGCGGTGGTTGAGTCCGGGGAAACCCAGAAGCTCAACCACCGACGAACGCCAGCGCTGGGACATCCTGGGCCAGCAGGACTTCTTCGCCGAACGCGACCGCAACGCCGTGGTCCTCACCGGTGACGTCCACCGGAACTGGGCCAACGACGTCAAGGTGGACTACCGGGACCCGGCCTCCGCCGTGGTCGGCTCGGAACGGTTGAGCCTGTCGAAACCCTCCAACCGGATGCGGGGCCTAAGCTTCCAGACCCCGCATCGGGTTGTTGAAGAGCGGGCTAAACAGCTCCACGTCCGATCGCGGTATCCGGCAGGCATCCGCGGCCTCCCGCCAAGTGCCCAACGCCTTGCGGACGGCGGCGAGAAGATCGAGGTAGTCACCCCCCGTTTCGCCGCAATGAAGGCCCGGCCCAAATGCACGGTGCCTGATTCCATTTCGAGATCGACTTCGATGGATGCACTCATCGGCGCACCCTCTGAGCCAGTTCCTGGCCTGCCCGCGCCCGCCCGAAGTCGGTCTCATGGGGGTCAAAGGCGACGTTGTGCTGATCTCCGAGGCCGAGGACGCGGGCCACGTCGAGGAAGGCCTCGAATGACCTCCAAACGGTCACAAACAGGAAGTACCCCCGCCTGGTGGTCCCGGCGTTCCTCACCAGCTGAAGGTGATGGGCGAGCGAGGAGTCCGTATCCCGTCTGCTGTGCACGGCGTTCGCGCACGCGAAGGCGACGTCGGCACCCTTGCCGCCGATGGGTTCCCGCACCCGCACAGGGACGTCCTCCAGCCTTACCGCCCGAGCGGCCCGGTCCGTGGAGCAGCGGCTTCTGCTAGGGAACGCCGGCCGCCGATTCCGCCGCTGCCAGGGTCTGCGAAAAAGTGTCCACAGCCAGCTTGTAGCCCGCCGGGTTACCTGCGGTTCTCTGCTGGTCTGCGGCGCCCATGGCCTTGATCATGGCAGCGGTCGGTGGGGAAAAGACATCGGACATGGCGGGGAAATCGAACTGCAACCGCGGATCCATTTCGTAGGTGAGCCATCGCCGCTTCAGCAGATCGTGCCGGTCGGCGGTCCTCCCGTATTCCTTGACATCCGCCACGGAAAGGTGCGCTAACAACCCGGCGTCCGCGCCTGAAGCCAGGGACACTGTGCTGACTGCCTCAGACTGGCGACCAAGGGCTTCCTCGGTCCCCAGAGCCAGAGGGGAAACACCCTTCTGGGTGAACTCGACATTGAACTGGTAGGCCCGTATCTCCGCCGGCGTCATGTGGTCCAGGTCGCTGGGAGATTTCCTGGCTACCTCTCTGGAGCCATATCGGCTCGCTACGCTGCTGCGGGGAATCGGGTAGAAATACTTTCCGCCGGCAAACCCGGCGGCGACTGCCACCCAGAACAACCAGTCAGGAGAATCCACAGACACTGCCCCAACAGCCGCACCCACCGTGCACACTGCATGGCCACGAGTAACTATGATCTTGGTGCGGCCGAGCCGGTACACGCGGCGGGGACGATCCAGTTGTTTCTCGTGGAATTCTTTGAGCCTGACAGCCCATTCACCGGCGTTGCTCACCAGTCACGCTCCTCAGTCAGATGACGACACCGGAAACGTGCTGCTGCTCGGCCAAGCCGGTCAACCCAAACACCGGTGTAGGACTTGACCGGTACGGCCCCCCTTCGCCAACGATACCCTTCGCCGGATGGCACGGATTCCTTGGGCTCGTCGCCGCCCTCCCGGGTGCCGCCGTCGCCGTTTCAACGGCGGACGACAATGCGAAGTGGCCGAGGACGAGGGCATGCGCAAGGTAGTAGCCCGCGCTTCCACCGGAAGACGACTCCTACCCCCTAACGTCGCAAACGTGAGTGACCGCACCGGCCCACCAGGTCCACCAGGTCCACCTGCACGCTACGACTGAAATTTCGGGCCCGGGAAGGCCTGGAGTGCTGCGTTCGCAGGCTTTTGCCAGGCGGCGAGGCCGAGAATGCCACCGGCTGCGAGGAAGTCTGTTTCCTCCTCAGGCACTATGAGGTGGGTCCGTCCGCCACAGCTGGCAACGATGCGCCGACCGAGGAACTTCACATCAGCCAGGATCTGGTCCCAGTGCCGGTACTGCACATCGTGGCCCTCGCCCGGGTAGACCCGTTCCACCGTTTCGCGCCCGGCCAGTGCAGCTGTCCAGCGCCTCATCTGTTCCAGCGGGACCAGTTCGTCTGCACTCCCCCAGTACAGGAACACCGGTGCCTGGACCGCGGACAGGTCCCTAAGCGGCTCGGAGGCGTACAGGCCAAAGGCCTGGCGCAGGCCGTCGGGGGGCACGTCGCGTCCCTTCGCAAAGAGCCCCCGCGTGGCTTCCTCGATCACCGAGTCAACGAAGCCGGGAATTGAGTGGACGGAGCTTTCGGCAGGGAACCGCCACCAGGCCACCGGATCCGCAGCCACACTTTCCGGCTCCATGGGCGCATCCGCGCCCTCGAGCATCTCGGCGAAGGCGCAAGCCAGATGCAGGGACCGGACCTGCCCCGGGCGCGCCGCGATAATCGCGGCGGCGTAGGGTCCGCCGCCGGAAATCGCAAGGACGGAGACTTGCCCAATGTTCAGGGTGTCCAGGAGGGACCAGACGTCCGCGGCGTACTCGTCCGGTCCGACGGCGGGATCGAACACGGTCTGCCCCAGGCCGTTGCGCTCCACGGACACCACACGGATCCCCATTTCCTGCCGGAAGGACCGGGCGAACTCCAAGAGCCTGAAGGCCCTGACGGTCGTTCCGGCGCCGCCGAGGAAAAGCAGCGGAACCGCCCCGGCGGCGCCGTCGTCGATATAGTTCACCGTGCGGCCGGACCCCACGACGGCGGAGCACACCACCGGGCCCAGCGGATCGAAGCCGGAATTCCGGACCTGGATCGCTTCGACGGCGTCCGTGAGGGCCTCCATGGATGTTGTCCTCTCACCTGTAGTCATAAAAACCGCGTCCGCTCTTGCGGCCCAGCATGCCTGCCTCCACCATGCGCAGGAGCAGCGGCGGCGGGGCGTAGTGCGGTTCCTTGAATTCCTCATACAGTGCGGCGGCCACATGCAGCGCCGTGTCCAGGCCCACCAGGTCCGTCAGTCGCAAGGGACCCATCGGATGTGCACAGCCGGCCACCATGCCGGTATCGATGTCGGCCGCGGTGGCGTGACCTGCCTCCACCATGCGGATGGCGGACAGCAGGTAGGGGATCAGGAGGGCATTGACCACGAATCCCGCACGGTCCTTGGCCACAATGACTTCCTTGCCGAGACCCGCCGCGAAAACGCTGGCCCGTGCCAAGGTCTCGCTGCTTGTTTGCAGGCCGGTGACCAGCTCCACGAGAGGTTGGACCGGTGCCGGATTGAAAAAGTGCACCCCCAGGACGTTTTCCGGCCGTCGCGTGGCTGCGGCGATGCGGCCGATGGGCATGGATGAGGTGTTGGAGGCCAGAATGGTCTCGGGGTCCTGCAGTACGGCGTCGATGCGCCGGAACGCGTCGAGTTTGAGGTCCATGATTTCCGGGACGGCCTCGATCACCAGGCGCCTGTCAGCGAAGGCCTCGATGTCGGTGCCAAAGCTGATCCGGGCAAGGGCTTCGTCCCTGTCCGCGGCATTCAGTCGGCCGGAAGCAACCGCCTTGTCCATCGACGCCGTGAGCCGTTTGCGGCCTGCGGCCACCGCGGCGTCGTTGGCTTCAACAACCACAACGCCGGCACCGGCCCGGGCACAGACTTCCGCGATGCCGGAACCCATGAGTCCGCACCCGAGCACGCCTACCCGCTCAAATTCGCCCACGCTCATTCGGGATCCCCCGCGGGGCGGTTGAGGGCGGCGTAAGCGAGCTGTTCGATGAGCATCGACGCCGAGGCCGAAGACTCCGCTGCGGCGTCGATTGCCGCTTTGGTCCAGGCCACCGCCATCGCCGGCTGCCCGGCCAGGAATTCCGCCCGCGCCAGGGCAACGGTCAGCGCCTCTCCCGCCGGTACCACTTCACGGACCAGGCCCAGGCGGTGGGCCTCGGCCGCCGGGAACCGCTCGCCGAACAGGATGATCTCCCGGGCAATGGCAGGGCCGGCGGCACGGACCAGCCGGGTCAGCCCGCCGGAGCTGGGCAGGATACCGAGCCCTACCTCCGGAAGGCCGAAGCTGGCGGTCTGGTCCGCGATCCGGATGTCACACGCCAGTGCAAGCTCGAAGCCGGCGCCCAGACAATACCCCGACACCGCAGCTACGGTGGGCTGCGGCAACCGCGACACAACCTCATACAGCGAACCGCTCCCCCGGTAGTAGGCCGCGATCCTCTGCGGCGTCATATCCGGCAGTTCGGAGGTGTCCGCACCGGCCGAGAAGGCCCGCTCCGATCCCGCGAAGACGATGGCCGAAGCACCCGTCACCTCCGGCGAGTGCAGGGCGTCCAGCAGCGCCTGCTCCAGGGCGGTGGACAGGGCATTGAGTTTGCCGGGACGGTTGAGCTGCACCACCGCCACCTTGCCCTGACGCCGGACCTTGACGAGGCATTCGGGATGAGGATCCTGGGCTGCCGGGCTGGTCACCGCGGAGTGCGGTTCTGCAGTTTGTGCCTGTGACGTCACTTGGCCACCGCGCCGGCGTAACCCAGCAGGCCCTCGGCGCCCCGCTTGTTGATTTCGTTGCCGATGATGACCGTCTGGATCTCCGAGGTGCCTTCCCAGATGCGGTCCACGCGGAGTTCGCGCCACAGGCGTTCCACCGGGTTTTCCCGCATGTAGCCGCGGCCCCCGAAGATCTGCAGGGCATTGTCGACGCAGCGGTTGGAGGCCTCGGAAGCGCCCAGCTTGATGACGGCGGCTTTGGCGTTGAGGAGCTTCCGGTCCATACCCTGGTCCGCTTCCCAGGCCACCTGGTACGTCAGGGCGCGATTGGTCATGATGTCCACGGTGTTTTTGGCGAGCATGTTCTGGATGAGCTGGAATTCCAGGATGGGCTTGCCGAACTGCACACGGGATTTGGCGAACTCGGCTGCGAGCAGGGTGGCCCGTTCGGCGGCGCCGATGGTGCGGGCGGCGATCATGAGGCGCTCCTCCACGAACCAGTCCCGCGTCAGTTCGTAGCCCTGGCCGATCTCGCCCAGGATTTTGTCCGCCCCCACGCGCACGTCCTCGAAAAGGAACTCGGGGTGCTCGTAGACGAAGGTGTGGGTGTAGCGCGGGGTGCGGGTGACGGAGACACCCGGGAGGTCCTTGTCCACCAGGAACATGGTGGGGGCACCCTCCACGCTGGCGAGCACAAGGATGAAGTCCGCTGCATCCCCGACGGTGACGAAGAGCTTCTCACCATTGATGATGTAGTGGTCGCCGTCCTTGACCGCGGTGGTCTGGATGTTCTGCGGGTCCGATCCGGCCTCCGGTTCGGTGATGGCGACGGCGTCGCGGCGCTCGCCGCGGATTTCGGGGATCAGGTATTCCTCGCGCTGGGCCGGGGTGCAGGCCTTCAGCGCGTTGGCCGGACGCCACAGCGTGTCCCACAGGGCGCCGGTCAGCTTTCCCACTTCCTCGGAGACGATCGCGTGTTCCAGCACGCTGAGTCCTGCGCCGCCCCACTCGGCCGGCATGTTGATGGCGGCGAGCCCGTGGTTGATGACCAGCTGCTTGACCTTGGCGTGCTGATCATCCGTGAGCCCGTTATTCATTTCACAGTCGAGCTCGTACTGGTACATCTCATTTGTCCAGGCAATAGCACGCTGCTTGATTTCGATCTGGCGGGAAGTCATGCGAAAGTCCACGGTTCCTCTTTCTTGAGTATGTTGGTGCTGCTTGGTCTTGTTTGGCGGAACGGTTCAGTCGAGTACGATCCGGGCATCCAGCGCGATGGCGCCGGCGGGCATTGCGGCCACCGGGTTGCATTCGATTTCGGCGATCTCCGGGTGGGCGGCGGCCACCGCTGAAAGCCGGGCGACGATGTCCGCCGCTGCGTCGATATCCACCGGCGTCCGGCCGCGGGCCCCGGTCAGGAGCGCCGCCCCGCGCAGGGACAACAGCATGTCCCTGGCCTGGGCGGCGGTCACCGGACCGAGTGCGCAGCGCACGTCACGGAGGATTTCGGCAAAGACCCCGCCCAGGCCCACCAGCACCAGCGGGCCGAAGCGCGGATCGCGCCGGACCCCCACCAGCAGTTCCACCGCTCCGGCGAGGTCCGCCATTTCCTCGATGGAGCACGACGGCGGCGCGAGCCTGGCGTCGACGTCCCGCCAGGCCGCGAGCAGCGCTGCCTCGTCGGCAATGTTGAGGATGACACCCCCGCGGTCGGATTTGTGTTCGTCCCCGAGGGCCTTGAGGACAAGCGGGTAGCGCAGTGTGGCCGCAGCCTCCAGGAGTTGGTCCTCGCTGGAAACCTCGGCCGCCCCGACGAACGGGATGCCGGCGCCGGCCAGCAGCTGGCGTGAGGCGTAGTAGCCCGTATCTTCAACAGGCTGTGCCGGCGATGGCAGGGCAGGAATTCCGGTGGCCGGTTCGGTGCGGCGGCGGGCGAGCCGGCCGAGCGCCCATGCGGCTTCCTCAATGCCGCGGTAGACGGGGATACCTCCATCGCGGAGGGCGGCGGCGGCCGCTGACTGCCAGTTCATCGTCTGGACGAGGACTGTGCCGCCGCTCGCGGCCGTTTCCGCGGCCATCCGTTGGGCGGCCTCCACTTCCCGTGCCGCGAGTTCGGGCCCGTAGCTTCCGTATCCGCCGAAATAGCCGCTCATGAGGGTGGCGTCGACGTCGTCGCTCGCCACCAGGTGGCCCAGGACCCGCTGGAAGCACATGATGTCCTGCTCACCGCCGCCGGCGACGTCCACCGGATTACTGACCGCCGCAGTCGGCGGCAGTTCCGCTGCAATAGCCGACTGCAGCGCGGCGCCGAACTCGACGACGTCGAGGCCCTGGTCGGCGGCATTGTCGCTGGCCACGGATGCCTGCCCGCCGCCGTCGGCAAATACGGCGGTGCGGGCGCCGGCCGGTACCCGGCTACGGACGAGGGCTTGCAGCAGATGCGCCATCTGGGCGGGCGAGGAGACCTGTTCGATCCCGGCGGCGCGGCAGGCAGCCTCCACGACGATCCCGGAGGACACCATGGCGCCGGTGTGCGACTTCGCGTTGCGGACCGAGGCGTCCGTGGCTCCGACGGTCAGCAGCACAACAGGCTTGCCGGCTTCAGCGGCGCGCTGGGCGGCTCTGGCGAAGCGTCGGCCGTCGCGGAAGTCCTCGCAGTACACGGCGATGGCTGCAGTGCCGTCATGCTTCACGAACGCGTCGATCAGATCCGCGGCATCGAGGTCCGCCTGGTTGCCCAGCGAGGCAAAGCGGGAGACGCCCAGCCCATGGTCCACCAGGAGCGTGGCCAGCTCCAGGGCGAGGTTTCCGCTCTGGGAGATGACGCCGATGTTGCCGACCGGGAACTCGTTGGAGGCGAGCATCAGCGAGCTGCTGTGATCCAGCACGCCCAGACAGTTGGGGCCCAGGAGCCGGGCGCCTGCGGCACGGATTTTGGCAGTGATGCGTTCCTGCAGCAGGAGTCCTTCTCCCCCGGCTTCGCCCAGGCCCGAACTGATCCCCACAATGGCCTTGGCGCCGCCGGCCAGGGCGTCGTCCACGGCATCCTCGAATCCGGCTGCCGGGACCGCGATGACCGCCAGCTCGACGGGGCTGCCAATCGAGGCGACACTGGGAACGGCGGGGCGGCCCAGCACTGTGGACCTGCTCCGGTTCACCAAATGGACCGGGATGCCGCCTTGGAGCGCCTGAACGGCGATCCAGTTCCCGTATTTGCGGGTATCGTCGCTGGCACCGACGATGGCCACCGCGTTGGGGGCGAACAGCGCGGCCAGGTCACAGGCCTCCGTGGCGGGCAGGACCGGCCGGTCCGTGATTGACGTCATGAGAGCTCCTTTGCGGGGACGGGACGGCCTGAGCCCCAGGCGTCGGCCCCGCCGTCGATGGTGATGGTGGTTCCGGTGATGTAGCGCGCGGCGTCGGTGGCCAGAAAGGTAATAACGTCTGCCACGTCCTCCGGCTGGCCGAGACGTCCGAGCGGGACCCCTTGTTCCCATTCGGAGCGCGCCTCGGCCGTGTACTGCTCCAGGCCTTCGCTCATGATGCTGCCCGGGGCGACGGCCACGGAGCGGATCCCGAAGCGGCTCCACTCCAGGGCCAGCCCGGAGGCGAGATTTTCGACGGCGGCACGCGCGGCCGTGGCATGGACCATGCCCGGGATGCCCCGCCGTGGCGAGAAAGCCATAAAAACCAGCAGGCCCGAACGGTTGGGAATCATGGTCCGCGTGGCCACCTCGCGGGTGAGGTTCCAGACAGAGTCCACCGAGAGCCGGTGCACGGCACGCCAGCCGTTGAGCGAGATGTCCTCCGCCGGGGACTGGAACTGGCCGCCTGCGTTGTTGACCAGGACGTCGATCCGGCCGAAGGCGGCGAGTGCGGCGTCCACAAGTTCGGTGGCCTGCTCCGGCTCGCGGATATCCCCTGCGACGGCGATGGCCTCCCCGCCGGCCCGGCGGACCAGTTCGGCGGTTTCCTTCAGGAGGACCTCGCGCCTGCCGGCGAGCACGAGTTTCGCGCCGCACCCGGCCATGGCGAGGGCTGTGGCACGGCCGATGCCGGTGCCGCCGCCGGTGACCAGGACAACCTTTCCCGCCAGCGCTTCAGCGTGGAAGCTGCGTGCGGGTACCTGTGCGCCGTTCATGGGGTGCTCAGACGGTCGGGAAGCTGGAAGTTGGGCGTCGCTGTGAGCAGTGATTGGGTGTAGTGATGTTGGGGGTCTGCGAACATGCCCTCCACCTCTCCGAATTCGACGATCCGGCCGCGCTCCAGGACGGCCACCTGCTGCGCGATATTGCGCACCAGGGCGATGTTGTGGGTAATGAAGACCAGGGTGAGCCCCATTTCCGCCTGCAGCCCGCGCAGCAGATCCACCAGGGTGGACTGCACCGAGACATCCAGTGCCGACGTGATCTCGTCGCAGATGAGGATCTCGGGTTCGGTGGCCAGCGAACGGGCGATCGCCACGCGCTGGCGTTCGCCGCCGCTGAGCTGGTCCGGATAGCGGGTGGCGTGGTCCGGCCGCAGCGATGCACGTTCCAGTGCCGTGGCCACGATCTCGCGGGCGTTGCTGACCTTGCCGCGTACGGCGGTGACGGGCTGCAGGATCAGTTCCTCCACCGTCCGCCGCGGGTTCAGTGACTCGTAGGGGTTCTGGAAGATGTACTGGACACGGCGCCGCTGATCCTTGGTGCGCTTAAAGCTGCTTGGTGCCAGGGCGCTTCCATCCAGGAAGACGGAGCCGGTGTAGTCATGATGGAGCCCTGCGATGCACCGGCTCAAGGTGGTCTTCCCGGACCCGGATTCGCCCAGCAGGGCCACACAATCCCCGGCGTACACCTCAAGGTTGATGCCTTCCAGGACAGTGTTGCTGCCGTAGCCGGCGGTCAGCCCGTCGATGTTGATCACCGGCTTCCGTCCCGGGGCCGGGGCGGAACGGATGGACGGGACCCGGACCTGGACCGGCGGAAGCGGCTCCTCGGCTTTGAAGCACCGCACCGTGTGCCGGGGACCAACCTCGGTGGCTGCGGGGGCGTCCGTTTCGCAGCCGGCGTCCGCGAGAGGGCAGCGTGGTGCGAAGGCGCAGCCCTGCGGCCGGGCCAACGGTGATGGGGCGTGGCCGGGAATGCCGATCATGGGACGCTTGGCGTGAAGATCCGGTACCGCCAGCAGCAGGCGCCCGGTGTAGGGGTGGCGTGAATTGGACAATACTTCGGCGGTGCTGCCGATTTCCACGATCCGGCCCGAATACATCACGGCTATCCGGTCAGCAAGTTCAGCAACAACGGCCATATCGTGGCTGATGTAGACGGCGGCGCAATCGTAGGTCCTGCACATGGAGCGCACGGTGGCCAGAACATGGGCCTGGGTGCTGACGTCCAGGCCCGTCGTGGGTTCGTCCATCACGATCAACGCCGGCCGCGCGGTGAACGCCATGGCGATGGCTACCCGCTGCTGCTGGCCGCCGGAAAGCTGGTGCGGGTAGCGCGCCAGGAAAGCGTCGTCGTCGGGTAATGCCACCTCCCGCAACACCTCCCGGACCCGATCAAGCACCTGGGCTGAGGGTCCCGCAAGGCATTCCTTCAGTTGGGTGCTGATGCGAAGGGCCGGGTTCAGCGCCGACGCGGGCGACTGCGGGATGTAGGCAACCGTGCGCCCGCGGAGTTGACGGACCTGCCGCCAGTGCAAACCGGCCAGCTGCTGGCCGGCAACGCTGACCCTGCCGCCGCCCAGCCGGGTGCCTTCCTTGCAGTAATTCAGCAGTGCCAGCCCCAGCGTGGTCTTCCCGGATCCCGATTCTCCGACGACGCCGAGTATTTCGCCGGGACGGACTTCAAGGGAGAGTTCCTCTACGATGGCAGCCATCGACGGAATGCCGATGATTTTCAGGTCCTCCACCTCCAGGGTGGGCGCGGCCGTGCTCATACCGTGACTCCTTTGTCGCTGCCGATGGATGCTTTAGCCAGACCATCGGTCACCAGGTTGGTGCCGACCGTCAGCAGGGCGATCGCGATAACGGGTAATGCCACCGACCAGGGGGATATTGTCAGGGCAATCCGGTTTTCGTTGATCATCAGCCCCCAGTCCGCCGCGGGCGGCTGCATGCCGAGTCCCAGAAAGCTCAGACCGGCAACCAGCCCGATCGAGTACGTCAGGCGCAGGCCAAACTCCACCGCCAGCGTGCTGCTGATGTTGGGAACTATTTCGCCGATCATGATGCGCCAGCGGGGAATGCCGACAGATTCGGCGGCCTTGACGAAGTCCCGCTCCACCACCGACAGAGCGGCGCCGCGGACCACGCGGGCAACCCGGGGAAGGTGGCCGAATCCCACCATCAGTACCAGCAGCCACAGCTCCGGACCGATGATGGACAGGAACAGGAGTGCCAGCACAATCTGGGGAAATGCAAGGGCCACATCGCCGGCGCGCATCAGCAATTCATCCAGCCAGCCCCGCCGGTAGGCGGCCAGCACTCCCACCAGCGCGCCCAGGCCCACCCCGAGGGCGGTGGCAACGATCGCAAGGATCATCAGGGTCTGCCCGCCGGCAAGGAAGCGGGAAAGCACGTCCCGTCCGAGGTTGTCGGTGCCGAACGGCCCGCCGATACCCGCCGGCGAGAAAGGTGCGGCCACGAATTCGGTGGCGGAATGCGGCGCCAGGTAAGGGCCAAGGAATGCCACAGCCAGAACGGCCAGGCTCAGCACCAGGCCCACCACGGTGCGCTTGGACTGAAGAGCCCGCCGGAAGAGCCCCTGCTTCCGGGTGGCACGGGCTGTATGGGCGGAGCCACCGGCCGGCCGGGTACTCATGCTGATGCTCATGATGCCGTCCTTACTTTCGGGTTGGCGGCCAGGGTGACCACATCGGCAAGAAGGTTCACCGCCACGTAGAAGATGGCGATGACGATGACCAGTGCCTGCACCACCGGCAGGTCCCTGTTGGTGACGGCGTCAATCAGCTGGAAGCCGACGCCCGGGAAGCGGAACAGGAACTCAACGATCACTACGCCGCCGATCAGCCAGGCGAGCTGCAGGGCAATCACCTGCGCTACCGGGCCAATGGCGTTCGGCAAGGCATGGCGCAGGATGACCGTGCGCTCCGGCAGACCCTTGAGCCGGGCCTGCTGGACGTACTGGCTGTCCAGGACCTCGAGCATGGTGGCCCGCATGATCCGGATGATGTACGGGGACACGGCCAGCACCAGGGTCAGCACGGGCAGCACCAGCTGGGCCGGGTTGCTCCATACCTGTTGGCCGGGAATGAGGACAAATACCGCCGGGAAGATATGGAAAACCCCGGTGGCCAGAAACAGGACCAGCAGCACACCCACCACGAATTCCGGCAGCGAGGCCAACACCAGGGTGATGATGCCGGTGACGTGATCCACGGCGGAGTCCTTCCGCAGGGCGGTCCAGGTGCCGATGCCGATGGCCAGCGGGATAGCGATTACGGCCGCGCACAGCATCAACACGCTCGAGTTCAGGAGCATGGGTCCAACAGCCGAGGCCACCGGGATCCCGCCGGCCAGGGAGGTTCCCAGATCAAAACTGAGGAGATTGCCCAGCCATCCGAAGTACTGTTCCGGGAGCGAGCCGCCAAGGTTAAGCTGCTCGCGGAGGGCAGCCAGCCGCTCCGGGGTTGCTTCGCGCCCCAGGATGGCTTGGGCCGCATCGCCCGGCAGCGCTTGTGTGGCGAGGAAGACCACCAGCGACACCACCCAGAGGGTAAAGAGCCCGAACAGGGTGCGCCTGAACAGCAGCCGGCGCATGCCCCCTCCCTGTGCAGCCGTCACTTATTGAGCCAGGCGTTGCGGAACCCGAATGATGTCAGCGGTATGCCGCTCTTGTCCGGTGTCAGTCCCTGGACCGTGGCACTGTAGGCGTCCACGCTGTTCGGAAAACCCCAGATGATGTTGCCGCCGCGCTCAAATTCGATCTGCTGCGCCTGCTTGATCAGTCCGCAACGGGTTTCGGTGTCCGTGGTGGCTCGTGCCTTGGTGACCAGCGATGACCATTCCTGATCGTCCCAATGCGTTTCGTTGTAAGGCGACGTGGCGAAGCCCGAGTTCGACGCCTGCGAGATGTAGTCGCGGGTGAACCAGAAATCCTGGGCGAACGTCCACTTCAGGTACTGGTCGCCGTAGAACTCCCCCGGATCCACCTTCTTGACGTTGACGGTGACGCCGGCCGCTTTCGCTTGCTGCGCGAAAACCTGTGCTGCCTCCACGAGTCCGGCGGCCACTGGCGATGTGACCAGGTCGACGCTGAGGTCGCTCTTACCGGCCTCCGCCAAAAGCTGCTTGGCTTTCTCGATGTCCTGGGCACGCTGGGGCGTGTCCGACGGATAGCATGAGTCCAGCGGTGAGTACATGTCGTTGCCAACGGTGCCGTGGCCACCAAGGACCTGATCCACCATCTGCTGGCGGTCCACGATCAGGCGGAAGGCCTGGCGGACTTTGGGTTCGTTGAACGGCTCCTGATCCACGCGCATGGTGAACGGCAGCCATGAACCGGTGGCCGATTCCAGGACTTTCATGGCCGGATTGGCTTTGATCACGTTGACCTGGCCGAGCGGCAGCTGGTCGATCGCGTCCACCTGGCCGCCCAGGAGTGCGTTGACGCGGGCGGTGTCGTCCGGGAAGTCGATGATGGTGACCTTGTCCACGTGCGGCTGGCCGGTCCGCCAGTAGTGCGGGTTCTTCACAAACACGCTTTGCTGGCCCGCCGTGAAAGTTTCCGTCATGAACGGCCCCGCACCGATCGGCTTCTTGGGATCGTAATCGGCCGGCACAATGCCCAGCGCGTACTGGGCCGCGGTGTCCGGAAATGTCGAGTTGGGAGCGTTGAAGGTGAAGACGATGGTCCGCGGGTCCGGGGCCGTCAGGGCATCGCGGTTGAGCGTAGCCAATGCTGAGGCTCCGCTCTTCGGGGACTCAGGGTCCGTAACGCGGCGAAAGGTAAAGATGACGTCTTCAGCCGTCAGGGGCCTGCCGTCGCTGAACTTCAGCCCATCCCGGAGACGGACGGTCCAGGTGGTGGCATCCGCAGACGGCGTGATGGAGTCGGCCAGCGCCATTTGAATTTTGTGCTCGTTGTCGTAGCTGGCAAGCGTGTCATAGAGCTGGATGACACGTGCCTGGTCCGGATGGGTCACCGGGGCGTGGGCGTCCAAGGTATCTTTGGCCGACCCACCCACGATGCCCACGCGCAGATTACCGCCGGGCTTGGGGTCCGACACGGCTTCTGCCCCTGCCTGGACCGCTGACGCTCCGGAAGAGCACGCGGACAGAGCAATGAGCGAACCCATTGCCAAAGCGGTCATGAGGTGAAAACTCTTAGGACGTCGGTGGGCGGTCATGGTGTGCCTCCTGCGGCGATGAAGGAAGAATCGGAGACCTTGACGCATTGACTGACGCGTCGGTCATTGACCCAAGCTTCGTGTCTTGGATCACAAACTGTCAAGACGCCCTTGTCCGCCAGACCAAAAAGCGCCTACATCCAGGGTTCCAACCCGTAGTCACATTCCGGAGGATGGGCAGAACGGGTTGGCAAGAACCCAAAATTCATGCGCATAAATTGACTGACGCGTCAGTTTTTTGCCTAAGCTAGAGTCATCGGTACAAATGATGTGCCAGTCCTCGGAAGGAACTGCCATGAGTGATTCGGGCGATGCCAAGGGATCCCAGGAACGCAGGAACACCATTCTCGAAGCCGCGTCGCAGCTGATAGCGGAGCGTGGTTACCATCATGTCCGGGTGCAGGACATAGCCAGGATCTGCGGCACAAGTACCGGCACTATCCACTATTATTTCCCGGGCAAGGACGATGTCCTCCGCGAAGCACTGCGCTACTGCGTGGACCAGGCCTTCGAACGCCAGGGTGCCGTGCTGAGCCAGATTGACAACGCGCACAAGCGACTGTTGGCGCTGATTGAACTCCAGCTGCCTATTGGCACGCAAGTACGCAACGAGTGGTCCATCTGGCTCCAGTTCTGGTCCGAAACGTGCCTCAACCCTTCGCTCCGGCCTATCCACAACGACTTCTACGCCCGCTGGATGGACGCAGTCGTCAGCATCGTCCGCCGCGGCCAGCGCCAGGAAATCTTCCCCGACCTCGATCCCGTGGGATTCGCGCGCCTGCTGACCTCGGCCACTGACGGAGCGGCCATCAAGATCCTCACCGGCGCCCCTGACATGACCATTGATGGCATGCGGACCATGCTGGTATCCATCGTTGACAGGGAGCTCACCCTGTCCCCAAGCGTGGCCTGACAGTGGAGCACATCGCCGGGACGCACAGTGAAGTTCGTTCTCTGTGGCGTTCCCGCTTGGAGCACCGGACCCGCCATGTTGCCGGCCAAGAGGACCCCGGAGTGCGCCGTGCCGCTGTCGCCGTCACCGCCTATCCAAGGTCCGGCTCCCTCCACTTTCTGATCATCAAGCGTGCGGCCAGGGGCTCCAACGCCGGGCAGTGGGCGCTCCCGGGCGGCCGCATGGATCCGGGCGAAGACCTCGTGGACACCGCGCTGCGCGAGTTACGAGAGGAGACGGGGATCCTGGCATCGCACGACGATGTCGTTGGCATGCTGGACGATTTCCCGGCCAGCCGCGGCATCGTCATCACCCCCGTCGTCGTCCTGCTGGATGAGCCGCAACGGCCCCGCCGGCATCCGGCCGAAGTGGCCTCACTGCACCCGCTGGCACTCGAGGCCCTGACTGCGGACGGAGTCCCGCGCTGGCAACCACAGCCGGACGGCGGCCAGATCCTCCAGATGCCGCTGCGTCGTGGCATGGTTATCCACGCCCCAACAGGCGCCATCTTGTGGCAGTTTGCTGACGTGGTGCTGAGGGGACACGAGCTGCGAGTGGCGGAGCTTGCCGAACCGGCCTTCACCGCCCGCTAAGCAGATTGCCACCAGACCGCCCAAAAAGGAGACTAGCCCGATGGAATTTCTCGCCGAAGCTTCCGGCTGGTTCGGTGCGCTGGCCGTGCTCGCCGGGTACCTGCTCTTTTCCGTGGGCCGGATCCCGAACGGCAGGACCTTCCAAAGCGCCAACCTGGTCGGCGCCGTGGCCCTGCTCGTCAACGGCGCCTATCATGGCGCCTGGCCCTCGGTGGTCACCAACATCGCCTGGTGCGCCATCGCAATCACTGCCCTGATCCGCCTGCAACGCATACGCCATTCCGCGCCCATGCCGCCGGAAGCCGCAGACCTGGGCGGGGACGAGCTGCTGCCCCCGCCAGGGCCGGCGCCGATGGAGGAAATCGGGCGCTGACATGGATCCGGAGGGGCAATACGCGGAGGGGCAATACCCGGCGGCGGAGCCAGGGGATGACGACATCGTGTGGTCAGTGTCTTGTCCAACAAACTTGTCAGACTTCCAGTAGGCTGAAAGTTCCCCAGACCCAGCAAAGCGAGGCATGACGTGCACCAGGACGCTGCCCGGTTCCTGGCCCGGCCGGTGGCCGCCCAGCCCGGCTCACCACTGCGGGTGGCGGTGTACTCCCGGATCGCCGAAGCCATCCGCAACGACCTCCTCAGGCCCGGCTCCATGATCCCCACGGAAACCGAGCTCGGCGCCGACATGGAAGTCAGCCGCACCGTGGTCCGCGAGGCCCTGATGCTGCTTGAGGAGGACGGCCTCATCCGGGCGCGGCGCGGCGTGGGACGCTTCGTCTCGGATACCCTCCCCCGCATCGGCATAGAGCGGATCCGGCCCTTCGAGGACGTCCTCGGCAGCGCCGGCCAGCCGATCAAGGTCAAACGCATCCGAGTGGGCCGGGAGGCGGCCTCCGAATTCGCCGCGCCGGGCATCGGGGTGGAGCCCGGCAGCGATTGCTGGTTCTGGGAATCCGTGCTGATCCGCGACGGCGAGGCCATCGCCCACCTGCAGGAAAACGTCTCCGCCGGGCCTTTCCGTAGCGGTAACAGCGCCGCCGCGCCCCTAGAGATCCCGGACGACGGCGGCGCCACCATGCTTGCCGCCCTCACCAGGGCATTGGGCCGGCTACCCGGTCCGGGCGAGTGCCAGATCAGCCTCAGCCAGGTAGGACCCAGCCGCGCGAAGCTGTTGGACCTGCGGCCCTCGGACCCCGTACTGGTCCTCACCCAGTACGTCCGGCAGGGCACCCGGCCCTTCTACCTGGCCAAGTGCCTGGTCTCGCCCCGGGCCGGGCACCTCTCGGTCATGCAGCAGTACCAGTAACGCCTCAGGCAGCCGATCCGGCGGAGGCGAGTGCCGGCGTCGTACTTTCCACCCTGGCCGAGAACGAGAGCAGCGTCTCCACCAGGTGCGGCGGGAACTCGCCGTCAAGCTCCAGGACCACACGGCACCGCGCGCCGGACTGCTCCGGGTAGCCCATGTAGCGCCCGCGCATGTCGCAGACGGTCTGCCCGCGGCCCGGCCCGAAGGACGTATCGACGGCGGCACGCACCACCGGCGCGAGGGACGCCCGGATGCCGCCCACGGCGAGCGCCGCCGCCAGGGGATCATGCATGGCGGAGCAGTGCCGGCCGAAGATGTCTTCGTAGAACCGGAAGTAGAAGCCCAGCATCTCCCCGAGCGCACGCGGCACCGGAGCGGCCGAGGCGAGCAGCTCCCGCCGGTGGGATTCCTCCAGCACGTTGGTCATGGTCACGTCCAACGGAACCAGGGTGAGATCCCAGTCGGCGGCGAACACCTCGGCGGCGGCTTCGGGGTCGTTATAGATGTTGGCCTCGGCCAGCGCCGTGATGTTGCCGGGGGCCAGGGCGGCGCCGCCCATGATGGTGATCTCGTGCACCAGCGTAGGAAGTGCGGGTTCCAGCCGGAGGGCTTCGGCGATGTTGGTCAGCGGGCCGATCGCGAGCACCCGCAGCGTGCCGGGGTGTTCGTGGGCGAGCCGGACCAGCATCTCGGCCGCGGTTTCGGTGGCCAACTTGGCAGCGGCGGTGTCCAGCGAGACGCCGCCGATGCCGTTGTCCCCATGCACCCACGGGGCGCCGCCGCCGAACGAGCCGGCCTGGGGATCGTGGGCGCCGAGCGCCACGGGGATGTGCGCGTGCCCGGCGAGCTGGAGCAGGTCCAGGGTGTTGCGGGCGCCGAGGGCGGCGCTGACGTTACCGCTGACGGTTCCGACCCCCACCACCTCGGCGGTGGGGGCGGCCAGCAGGTAGGCCAGGGCGAGGGCGTCGTCAATCCCGGTGTCGCAGTCCAGGTAGAACGGGTGGGGTGTGGGCGTGGTCATGGCGGTGGTTCTCTTTTCCGTGGTGCGGACGCGGGGTGCGGCGATTAGGCGGTCTCGCCCTTGGGGGCGGCGACGAAGAGGCTGACAATGAACCCGGCGGCCGTGATGCCCACCGAGATCCAGAGGGCGGTGGCGTAGCCGGCGGCCGTGGCCTGGGCGGCGAAGGGCGCTACGAGGACGACGCCGAGGCTCGCCCCGATGCCGAAGGCGGCACCGTTGACGCCGGGCAGGGCAGCCGGAGCCTCCTCGGGTGAGAGGAGGACGGAGAGACCGTTGATGGCGGTGAAGAACAAGCCGTTGTAGAAGATGCCCAGGGCTGCGATGGCGACCAGCACGGCCACCTGGTTGTCCGGGAACATGGCGGCAGCGATGGCGCAGGCCAGGCTCAGTCCGGTGCCGGCGCGGAGGATCTTGATCCAGCCGCGGCGGTCGGCCAGCCAGCCGGCCAGCGGGGCCGCGAAGACGCCAATGAGAGCGGCCGGGGTAAGGAACAGCAAAGCCGACACGGAGGCGGACAGCCCGAAGCCGGCGCCGGTGTCCTGGCTCAGCAGGACCACGGTGAAGTTGATCACGGCGAAGATGCCGGCCAGCATGAGGACGGTGGTGGCGATGACCGGCCAGACCTGCCGCGAGCGCAGGTGGTGCACGGCGATGAGCGGGTTGCGGCGCCGTTTTTCGATCATCCAGAACGCGGTGAAGGAGGCGATGGTGCCTGCCAGGAGGGCCAGGGTGCCCGGCGCGGTCCAGCCCGCGGCCGATCCGCCGGAGACAAAGTAGGTGATGAACACCAGGAACAAGGAGAGCGATGCCGCGCCCCACCAGTCCATGGCTCCGTGGATGCCCGCCGGCCTGCCCTTGGGGACCACCCTGATGATGCAGGCTGCGGCGACGGCGGTCAGGACGAGCACCACCACGAAGATGGACCGGAAGCCGAGGGTCTCGGCCATGAGGCCGCCCACGTAGCCGTCCACCCCGCCGACACCGCCGTTGATGGCGGCGATGATGCCCACGGACGTCCCGAAGACCTTGGCTGGCAGGTTCTCGCTGAGCACGATGTAGGCGAGCACAAAGACGGCGCTGGAGAAGCCCTGCAGGAACCGGCCGGCGATGAGCAGGGGCAGCGTGGGTGCGGCGATGCAGAGGATGGTGCCGGCGCCCATGATGCTGAGGACCAGCAGCAGGGCGGTGCGGCGGCCGAGGAAATCGCTCCACCGGCCGATCACGGGACCGGCGATGCCACCGGCCAGGAAGAACATGGACTGGACGGGCGCGGCGCTGTCGGCACTCAGTCCGAAGCTCGCGGCGATCTGCGGCAGGGCCGGGGTGACCATGCTGGCGTTGAGCTGGAAGGACAGCACGCCGAGCATCAGCGCGGAGATCAGCAGGGCGGCGCGGCGGCCGGTGAACTTGGCTGGGTCGTCGGGAAGTACGACGGCGGCATCGGCTGCCGCGGGAGGCGCGGCTGCCGCAGGGGTTGGGGCGTTCACATCAAACTCCTTTGTTCGAGCAGGGGTGGGTCGCCTGGGAGGGCGAGTCGAGTTGTTATACAACCACGTATGACGAGCGAGTACAACCATGGCGTACACTATTTCCTAATCCAGCCGCTTCCGGCATCCCCTCCAGAGAGACTTCTCATGAGCAATCGACTTCCTGCCGTCACCGTCGTCGGCAGCATCAACCTGGACCTGATCGCCACCGCCGAGAGGCTTCCCACTGCGGGTGAGACCATCGGCGACGCCGTCCTGTCCGAGCAGCCCGGCGGCAAGGGCGCCAACCAGGCCGCAGCAGCGGCACGTCTCGGCGGCAGTGCCCGCATGGTGGGCGCCGTGGGCAACGACGCGCAGGGGCAGCGGATGCTGGACGCACTGAAGAGTGCCGGCGTCGACACCGCGGACGTCGCCGCCCTTCCCGGGGCGACCGGAACGGCGCTGATCGTGGTGGACCGCGATGGCGAGAACCAGATTGTGGTGTGCCCGGGTGCCAACTCCAGCCTCTCCCTCGACGCCGTCGAGTTCGGCCCTGACGAGACGGTCCTGTGCCAGCTGGAGGTGGGCCTGCCGGTGGTGCTCGAAGCAGCCAGGAAGTCCGCCGGTTACTTTGTGCTGAACGCTGCGCCGGCCATGGACCTGCCGGCGGAGCTGCTGGAGCGCTGTGACTTGGTGATCGTCAACGAGAGCGAGTTTGCGCTGATCCCGGCCCTCGCCGAGGCCAAACTGGTGGCCGTGACGTACGGCAAGGACGGCTCGGCGATGTTCGAGAACGGCAAGAAGGTGGCGGCGGCTCCGGCGTCGGCGGTGACGGTGGCGAACACTGTCGGTGCCGGCGACGCGTTTTGCGCGGCTCTGGTCTTGGCGCTGCGGAGCGGGCTGGACTACACCCGGGCGCTGGCCGTGGCCAACGCGGTGGGGGCCGACGCGGTGGGCGATCCGTCATCCCAGCCGGAGTTAGCACGGCTGGGCCACTATGTGGAGCGGACCGCCCCTGCCACCGACGCACGGTGAGCGTGGAACTGCGGCGGGCGGCACCGCAGGACTTTCCCGAGGTCCGCCGCATCACCCGCGAAGCGTACCTGCGGGCAGGGCACTTCGCGGCCGAACACCCATACATGAGCCTTCGGAGGGCTTTGCAGCGTTCTCGTCATTGCAGCCGGCTACGGAGCTAGCAAGTTTCTCGGCCGCCGCCAAGAGCAGCCTGAAGCATGAGACGCCCGCACTTCGCCAGCGTCTGCTCGGCCCCCGGCTTCTGCGCTTCCGGAGAGGTGTGCCGCCGACGTTCGTGGGCGGTCGCGCCGGACTTACCTCAGGACGCGGCTCTCGCATCAGCCTGGTCATGCACGTGATGGTACGGGTGGTGCAGAACTCAGTGGAGCGCCGCGATGCTCTGACTCGTCGACAGCTTCACTCTTAATGGGTCAGGTTCCGCAGAAGGTACGGTACGGCCCGAAGCTTTCCGGGGCGGGCGCCGCGTAACGCTCGAGACCGGGACGCTCCTCGTACGGGGAGGCTACTGCTTCCATCAACCGCTCCAGCGGCCCAGTGTTCCCGCCCGTAGCGGCCGCCAGGACCTCCTCCACCAGGTGGTTGCGGGGAATATAGATGGGGTTGACCCGGTCCATGGCGTCAGCGTCCGGCATCAGGGCGCGCCAGCGCGCCAGCCAGGCATCAAACGCTTCCAGGTCCAGTATCATGCGGCGGGCAGGTTCAGCTTGGCCACGGGCGGCTTTGCCTAGGTGCCGGAAAAATGATGTGTAGTCCGGGCGTGACTCCTGAAGAAGAGCGACCAGCTCGTCCACGAGCGGTGAGGTCACGCCGTCGTCCAACCCATCACGGAATCCAAGCTTGGCGTTCATACCCACAGACCAGGCGGCACTATACTTCGGGCGGAACCCTTCGAGTGCTTCCACCGCAAGGGCCACCGCCTGTTCCTGGTCCTCGTGGAAGAGGGGCAGGAGCGTTTCAGCGAGCCGGGCAAGGTTCCACTCGGCCACCAGTGGCTGGTTGCGGTACGCGTAGCGTCCGGTCTCATCGATCGAGCTGTAGACGGCTACAGGATCGAAGCCCTCCATGAAGGCGCACGGCCCGTAGTCAATGGTTTCACCCGAGATCGTCATGTTGTCGGTGTTCATTACCCCATGAACGAACCCTACGAGCATCCAGTGCGCCACGAGCGTCGCCTGGGCGGAGAGAACCGCCTGGAGCAGGGCCAGGTAACGGCCGTCCTCCCCCGCCGCGGACCGATGGTGACGGGTGATGGCGTGATCAGCAAGACGGCGAAGCAGACCGATATCGCCGGTGGACCGTGCGTACTGGAAGCTGCCCACGCGCAGGTGACTGCTCGCCACCCGGGTAAGGACGGCGCCCGGCAGGAGAATCTCACGCTGGACCTGGCGCCCCGTCGCGACGACCGCAAGGGATCTCGTGGTGGGAATGTGCAGCGCGTGCATCGACTCGCTCAGGATGTATTCGCGCAGCATGGGGCCGACCACTGCCTGGCCGTCACCGTTTCGTGCGAACGGTGTCCGCCCTGACCCCTTGAGGTGGATGTCGCGGAGTTGCCCGTCAGCGTGCGCGATCTCGCCGAGCAGGAGTGCCCGCCCATCCCCCAGGCGGGGTGCATACCAGCCGAACTGATGGCCGGCGTATGCCTGCGCCACCGGCGTCGACTGGGCAGGGACTGCGTTGCCGACCAGCAGACGGAGCCCCCGTGGGCTCCTGAGAAAACCCGGATCAAAACCCAACTCGGCGGCAAGATCCTCATTGAGTACGAGAAGGCGCGGATCAGGAGCTTCGTCCGCCTGCCAGGGTATGGCCATCTCCTGGAACTCCCGGGCGAAATGATCATCGAAGGTGACGGGTGAAAGCGCGATGTCACTCATCCCTCAAGGATACCGGCGCCACTCATAACATCGTTTTCCAGCGTGTCCGGAACTGTGACGCCGTTGTCCGCTCGCGGTCCCAACGGCCCCCGGCTTTGTTGACTCCTCGGCCTAGCGAGCAAGTGCTCGTGGAAGGATGCTGACCTCAAGCATCGGGCGGGACCGTAAGCAGCGAACGGAGTCCGTGTGGTGTCGGTGTGCACAGGCGTCTTCGCGCTCGCTGCCGCGGGTCTCTTGGACGGTAAGCGGGCAACCACCCACTGGAGAAACGCTGAACGCCTCCAAACCCTTTACCCGGCCGTCGCCATCGACGCCGGTGTCCGGTACATAGACGAAGGCAGCGTCAGCACCAGCGCCGGGGTCGCGGCAGGCATCGACCTGTGCACCTGGTCCGCAAGGACTATGGAACCGAGGCGGCCAACAGCATTGCGCGGCGGATGGGGTGGCGCCACACCGGGAAGGGGCCAGGTCCAGTTCATGGAACGTGCGGTGGCCGCACCCCTGGTCCTCTTCGCCGACACCTGCGCCTGGGCCAGGCAGAACCTCGCTGAACAGCTCACCGTGGAGGAACTGGCAACCCATGCGGGGTGGTCTCCCAGGAAGGCAGCTACGCAGCCGGGCCGGCCGCTTCCTGGTCTACCCGGCGATCGCGGTGCTCGCTCTGGCTGGTGGTGCCCGGCTACGCGCCGCTCAACGATCCGGCCACCGAGGTCTGCGAGGCGCTGCGTCAGGCAAGCTTCGCACGGAAGTTCAGCGCCGAAGCAGGAATGACACCCTTGAACTGGCTGAACGATCAGCGCATGGCCGAAGCATGCCGGATCCTGGAATCCACCGACCTGACGGTGCAGGCGGTTGCCTCCAGAACGGGTTTGGGAACCAGAGCAAATTTCCGGCAGCACGGCGAACATCCCCCTGACGAGTAGCTCGCCGAACTGTTGGGACCCCGCGGAGTCCTTGGTTGTCAGCTGCAGGCCGCCGTCGTCCATCTTGACGATAAGCGCGACGGCGCCGTACACGAGGACTGTGATCACCAGAGCCACGATGGCCAGGATGAGCGCACGCACCCAGATGGACTCATTGGCCACCTCGTTTATGAAGATGACTATGATCTCGCAGGACAGGATGAAGGCGGTAGGCCGGACCCCGCTGGACCGCGGGCGCCTTTTCGTCCGAGCGGTCACCGCGGAGCTTGTGCTAGACCTTCTCGGCACCCTCGTAGCAAAGGTAGGTGCCGCCCAGCATGAGGATGAACGGCCACCTTCGCCGCTCCGGCAGCGGCGTCGTCCATCGAGGCGGCCGCTATGCGGGCCGCCGGACTACGAGGGCGCGGCCGCAAGGCAGGCGCTGGCCAGTGCCGGCGCCTGCCTTGCATTAATGGCCGCTGGGTCCAGCTCATCACGCACGCGGACGGTAAATTCCACAATGGGCCCGGTAGCGATGAGCCGCTCCAACCGGCTGTTCACCGTGGCCCTGGCCATCCCCAACTTCCGTGCAAGGCCGGCCACCGGCGCACGGCCGTCCTCACGCAGCGCAGAAAGGAGTCGACGATCAAGGTAATCAAGGGTGGTCATGCACAGAGTGTATAAAAAGCCTCAACAATCTGATTGATTATCTGACACAATCCGGTAGTTAGGCGATTGCTAGTGCACATCTCCGAAGCCCTGGAGTGTCGGCTTTAGAAGACCGGCGACGCAGGGGCTGGAGGTCCGGGTAGCGGAAGTTACGGGAGCGGCACGGGCTTCTTACCGGGGCCGCCTGTACCGTGCGCAGCCGCGGGCATATCCTGCAGGAAGACCCGTCCCTGCAGCATCAGCCTCCGGAGAAAACCCATGGAAATGCCGAAAGCGTCCGACGCCGACAAGGAACACTTCCGCTCGGTGCTGCCGGACCTTCCCGAGGTGGTCATCAAGCCGATGTTCGGCAATCTCGGGGCGTTCGTGAACGGCAACATGTTCGCCGGCCTGTTCGGTCCCACCATCGGCGTGAAGCTGGCCGGGGCGGACAAGGTACTGCTCGAAAGCACCGAACGGACCGTGCCGTTCGGCCCGGCCGAGCGCCCGATGGGCGGCTACACCGGGCTGCCGGAGGCCTGGAACGCAGACGACGGCGACGCCAACGGCGCCGAGCCCGACGCCCGCGCCAGGGTTTGGGTGGAGAAAGCGTTCGAGCATGTCGCCGGGCTGCCGCCGAAGGCCGCCAAGGCGCCGAAGGTTCCCAGGGCCAAAGCCGCGAAGCAGTAGCCATGCCTTCCTCCGCCGAACACCCGGACCACGTCGACACCCTGGTGATCGGCGCGGGGCAGGCCGGCCTGGCGACGAGCTATTGGCTGAACCGGCACGGCGTCGAGCACCAGCTGCTGGAACGTCGGGACACGCTCGGCGGCGCCTGGCAGGACCGCTGGGATTCGTTTTACCTGAACACCCCGAACTTCTCCTGCGTGCTGCCGGGCATGCCCTATGACGGGCCCGAACCGGACGCCTTCCTCCCCCGCGACACCGTGATCGGGCTCCTCCGGGACTACGCCGCCAGGATCGCCGCCCCGGTCCGGCTCGGCACGGACGTGACGCGGGTCAGCGCGGCCAACGGCGGGTTCGCCGTGGACACCAGCGACAGCCGCTGGCAGGCGCGGAACGTGGTCCTCGCCAACGGCGCGTTCCAGCTCCCGCGGATCTCGGCATCCGCCGCCGCCATCCCGCAGCATGTCCGCCAGCTGCACAGCCACGACTACCGCAACCCGCAGCAGCTCCCGGCGGGCGCCGTGCTGGTGGTGGGCACCGGCCAGTCGGGCGGCCAGATCGCCGAGGACCTGCTCGACGCCGGCCGGGAAGTCCACCTGTCGGTTTCGTCCTGCCCCGAGGCTCCGCGCCGGTACCGCGGCCAGGACGTCTTCTACTGGATCCTGCAGGTCAACCTTCACGGCCCCGAGTACGGCATCAACGGCCTCCAGACGGACCACCTCCCCTCCCCCGCGGCGCGCTTTGCGTGCAACCCGCTGATCTCCGGCAACGGCGGCGGCCACAGCATCCACGTCAGGGACCTCGGCCGGCGGGGCGTCCAGCTGCACGGCCGGTTTGAGGGAACCGACGACGGCGGCCTCGTCTTCAGCGACGACCTCCCCGCACGCCTCGCCCTCGTGGAGGCGGGGTTCGGGCAGCGGCTGGGACGGATGACCGACGCCTACATCGCCGCCGCGGGCATCGAGGCACCCGCCGCCGAGCCTGTGCCGGCGGACGACTGGCTGCCGACGGACTCAGGAGCCCGCCTTGACCTCGACGCCGAGGGCATCAGTTCCATCATCTGGTGCACCGGCTACGGCCTGGACTTCGGCTTCCTCGACGTGCCGGTGCTCGACGAGTGGAACTACCCGCGGCACAGCGGCGGCGTTACCGAGGTCCCGGGTCTCTACGCCGTGGGCCTCCCCTGGCTCACCAAGCACCTGTCGGCCACACTGTCGGTTTTGGGCGACGACGCGGAGTTCGTGGCGGCACACGTCGCGGCACGGTGACGCGACTCGAGGAATGGGCTCCCAGACTCGAACAGCAGCAGCGGTACTAAGGCCACCAAATGACTAAATATCAGTGGCGGATCGAACTTGTTACCTGTTTGTGACGGTTCGCCGCATCAATACGAACTAAGAGCGTCGTATCCCTCACTTAAGCTGAGCAAACTGACTCGCATTCTCTACTGGGGGAACATTGAAAGCCAAGACTCTTGGAGCCATAGCGCTCCTGCCAATCCTCCTCGCCGGTTGCGGCGGCACGCCCGCAAGCGCGCCAACGGCGCCAACTGTCGCTCCCGCCACATCTACGCAGGCTACTGACGCAGCTAGCCCTGGCCCGTCTGCAAGCGCGGCGTCGGCTAAGTCCTCCCGCGGGAACATCGTCAAGACGCCAGGTGAAGGCGCGTCTGTGACGGACAAGGAAAAGACCGTTGCCAGCTTTGTAATCAACTCCATCCAGGTTGACCCTGCGTGCACGAATAGCTCCGCTATGCCGGCAAAGAACGGCCATTTCGTTGTATTGGATGTTTCTATGGAAACAATGCCCGCGCTTGCCGACTCAGTAAACCCGCAGTTTGGACTTGCCGGCTACGGCTGGAAGGCCATCGCCGACAATGGGACCACATTCAACGGCGATGTGGCGTCGTTCGAGTCATATATGTGCCTCCCTGAAGCCGAAAGATTCCCGTCAGCTCTCGGGCCCGCAGAGAAGGCGACAGGAAAGATCGTTTTTGACGTCCCCACAACTACTGGCGTGCTCGTCCACAAGCAGGCATTCATGCCGGCAGGGTGGGAATGGGCATACCCCGCCAAGTAGCCTGCATTCAGCAAGGTCCCGATGCTGGTGCTACGAGCCCGCTCCTCCCGGACCGGCTGCCGTAATCCAAGCGATGAACCGCAGTTCGCCGAAGAGTGAACACACCCTGATGCCCTAAGTGCTGGGTCCGCGTAGGCAACCACCCCTGTGGCAGAATCCTCCTGTGATCGAATCAACCAACGAAGTCGGTATCCGCGTCTCCGAGAACAACGCTGTTCTCGTGGGAGACCCAGACCTAATCAGCACCCTCCTTTCGCGGTTGGATGTTGACGCTAAGCAGGTACAGAAGGCGGGCAGAGGGACAGCCGACCTCGTAGCGCAGGCCACGGGCATCGGGGCGGTCGTCTCGGCGCTGGACGGCAGCTGGGTGCAGCTCACCCCGGACTCCCATCAGAGGCTCATAGAGCTGGCAAACTTCAACATTTCCCCCGGGGGCACGTTCAGCGGAGCCTTCCGGGGAACGAAGGGGCAAATTGATTCGTTTGCCCAGTTCACGACAGGCGGCATGAACCCGCTGGTCATATCGAACCTCGCGACGCTCACTGCGACGATGGCTCTTCAAAGCGCCGTCGCGCAGCTCGAGGATCTAGCGCGGGCGATGGACGTCAAGTTGGATCGCCTTCTTGAAGATAACCGCGCCAAGGCACTGGGCGACATCCAAGGCCTCACGCAGGTGCTCCTCCGTGCATTCGAGCTGTATGAGGAAACCGGCAAGATAACTGACACTGCCTGGTCCCAGGTCGCAGGTCATGCCACGGCCCTTGCACAGGCGAGTTCACACGCGCTGGCCCAGATAGAGACCCTGACGCAATCTCTGAAGGCGCGTTCCTTTGCCGATAAGGTGAACGCTGCCGAGACCCTTGCGGACAACGAGCTGCGTTCATGGCTCGTGATTCTGGCTGCTTGCCAAGCGAATCAGCAGCGTCTCGAGACGCTTGAGCTTGTTCACCTGCGCCAACGCGACCCCGAGGCGGTCGAGGCACATGCCGCATCCATCCAGGTCTCCGCAGCCAAGCGGAACGACGCCGCTGCGAACCGGCTGCAGTCCTTGGTGGATGCGCTGACATCGGCCGCCAACGTCAGCGACTTCAATCGTCTTCGAAGCCCGCTGAAGAGCCGTTCGCTACTGGACTCCGCTGAAAGCGCCAACAGACTGATCGGCACCTTCGCAGAAATTTATGGACTGGATGGCCTGAGCCAAGGAGAGGTCGAGCGAGAGACGTGGCGGAAGTCCTTGTCCGATTTGGCCAAAACCACGACGACGGCCGTTTCGTCCGCTGCAAAGGCGGTGCCAGCTGGGATCGCGAAGGCTGGCGGTGACGCTGTGATCAGGGCAGCCAGCCAAATCGAGGCGCAGCGGTCGCCCGCAAAAGATATTACTTCGCAGACTTCGGAGGAGCCTGCGAACCCGAAGGCCGTAGACGTCCGCTGATTCGGCGAAACAGCCGCTAGCCAGCCAGGTGCACCACATCACCGCGCAGCTCAAGCCGATTGGTATCGACGCCGTACTGTAGACCCTGATTAAGGCGAGCAGTCACTGCCGGGGTACGCCGAGTCTTGCCGAATAGCTGCAGAGTTTCGCGGCACAAGTCTCCGATGGAAATTCCGCCGGAGCCGTGGACAACATGGACCATCGCGTTGCGGAGTTCAACCACGCTGATGTGTTCCGGCTTCCGGTCAGTGGCGGGGCCGTTCGGCCGAAACTGTGTCCAGGCCTCCCGGTCAACCGCAGCGTCCCAGATGAACCCGTCTCGATCACAGCGATGAACCGACGAATCCAGAGCGTCCAGGACGGAGTTGGCCCGGTCCGCGTTCATCTTGTTGAGGTCGAAGGCCATGCAGACCAGCCTGGCCAGCCGCTCCTGATGAATCGGCCCCTCCGCATCAACGATGGTTCGCAGGGCTTCGCGTACGGCGAGCACAGACCGCCGGGAAGGCAGTGCATCCAGGACGTCCCTGCGACCGAAGCGGCGGACGGTCCACGGCTCGTACACGGGGCGATCCCGCTCGACGACAGCCGTCGCAGGTCCGGGCCCACCACCCGCCGGAGCCAGCAACGGGGCAGGCGCGCCAAAGGGGACCACCGCGGAAGCCGGAGGCAGCGGGCTGTCCAAAGCGACTCCGGGGATAGAACCGGCCGACTCGTCGTTCAAGCCCTCAATTCCCGCGGAGGGAGCAGTCTCTGCGTCCGGACTCGCCAATCCGTATGCCGCCCCAGTGAGAACTTTCTCCAGCTTGTCCAGTACGGCATCGCGGTCGCTGAGCCAGGCCGGCAGCCAGACCCGCTGCACCGCGGGCCAACGCATCATCCGGGTCAGAACATCGCCCGGCAGCCCGTCCCGGTCGCCCGCGGTACGCCGCGCCGCCCACACGGGGCTGTCCAGGAGGACAGCCATCAATGGCCGGCCCGGCGCATCCGGAGAAGCGACGCTGATGTCTACCTTGAAATCAGACAGTCCGACGTCGGTGGCGACGGCAAAGCCGCGGTCGCGCAGCGCGTCGGCGATTTCCTCCCGATGCAGGTCCACTGCGAGGCTCCGCCGGCCGTCATAGGGCAGCGCACCGGTCCCCTGCTCGGCCAGGTTCAGGTACGTGCGAAGGTGCTTGATTCCGACAGAACTTGTCTCTTCGGCACGAAGCTCGGACGGGCTGAAGCTGGAGAAAACGATGACCTGCCGCCGTGCCCTGGTCACTGCGACGTTAAGCCTCCGCTCGCCACCGGCACGGTTCAGCGGACCGAAGTTCAGCGGCAGATAGCCCTTGTCGTTCTTGCTGAAGCCCGTGGAGAACAGGATGACGTCGCGCTCGTCACCCTGGACGTTCTCAAGGTTCTTGACGAAGAGCCCTTCCGGGTCCTCATCGAGTGCCTTGATGATCCGGGGATCGTCGGTGTCACGCAGCAGGCCTTCGATCAACGCGCGCTGCTGGAGGTTGAAGGTCACGACGCCGACGGACGGCGAGCCTTCGGCTGCGCCGAATCGACGCCTAATCTCTTCGACGATTGCCTTCGCTTCGATGGGATTGGTCCGCAATACCTTCGACGTTCCGGAGCGGTGGAACTGTCCGTCGACCCTGACGAAGTTGACGCCGTGGCCGCGGAGCCCGGCGTCGGGAGCCCCATGGGACGGCCCGGGGAAGGACAAGAGTTTGCTGTCGTAGTATTGCTGGTTGCTGAAGGCGATCAGGGATTCGTCCTGGCTCCGGTAATGCCAGGACAGCCATTGCCGGGGCACCCGCGCCTCCACACATTCGGACAGGATGGATTCCATGTCCTCCACCGCTGTGGCATCCGTCTCTAGGTCGTCCAGCGAGTCCCCGGATGACTCCGCGAACGACGTCGGGGGCATCTGCTTGCTGTCTCCCACCACCACCACGGAAGCACCGCGGCCCATGGCGCCGACGGCGTCTGCCACACGGATCTGGGAAGCTTCGTCGAACACGACGATGTCGAAGAGATCCGCCTTGGCCGGGAAGAACCGCGCCACCGAGTCGGGGCTCACCAGGGTGCAGGGCATGATCTGCGTGATGAGGTCGGCGTAGCCCTCCATGAGTTTGCGGACCGTGAGGCCGCCTCGCTGGCGGTTCAGCTGGCGTTGCAGCTCCCCCATCCGGCCGGAGTTCGACGACGCCGAAACTTTCCGTGAGCCGACGACGCCGGCGGCCAGGTTGCGCTTCAGGAGCTCCCGTACGGCAGTGGCCCGGCTAGTGAACCTGTCGATGGTCCGCTCGTGCGAGTGGACATCGAAGTCCTGCAAACCCGTCGCTGCCTGCCGCTCCACCAGCGAGCATTCGGCGAGGCCGCGTTCGAAGGCCGTCGCGGTGTCATCGGCGTCGAGTGAACCGTCGAGAATAGCCGCGCGGACTTCGCTGAGTCCAACGCCACGGAGCGGCTCAACGTGGGCAAGGAGCTCACGCCACCGCTGGAGAGGCTGGGACCCTGCGCCATCCAGCACCCGAGCGGTCCGGGTCATGAGCCAGACGCCCAGAAGACCTTGGTTTCTTGTCCACCGCGTGAGTTCTGCAGCGTCGACGGCGGCATCCGCAGCAAACGCGTCCCACGCCGCCGCTAGTTCGCGGAGCCAGCCGATCAGGTTCTCGTGGACCGCCGGTCCCTGCTCAAGGAAGTCGCGCAGCGCGGTTTGGAAGGTCGGACCGTCATCGGTGACGGTGGGGTGCACAGCCTGCGCCGCCCACCGCAGCCAACCCAGCCGGCGGTTCAACGCCTCCTGGTCAGCCGCTGTGAGCGGGTTCCAGGCGTGCAGGACGCCGACGCCGGGAACAGACTCGGTTTCGGCCCGCAGCTGAAGAACCTGGTGCTGCGCTGCAACCAGGTCCGCCAGCAGGGGTACCAGCTCCTTGGGCCGGATCTCGGCACCAGTGTGAACCACGGTGTCCAGCTCCGCAGCCACAGCGCGCAGACGCTTCTTGCGCCCGAAGAAACCACTGGCGGCCGCCTGCTGCGCCCGGCCTTGGATTTCCTGCAGGGGAAGCTCCATGGCCTCCGGCGCAACCATGTCCAAGCCGGGATGGTTGACAGCGGCGAAGGCCGTCACCAGCTGCTCCAAGTTCCGGGCGCCTGTGGACCATTCGCCCGACCGGATCACATCCAACGTCTCTACGGGCACAGTCCGGTCTGCCAGGAGCGCAGCGAGCGTCTCGACGTCGGACGGCTGCCTGGCGGACCGCAAAACGGCGTCAAGACCCGCAACGGAACGAACGGCGTCGAGCGCCGCATCGATGCGGCGCCCGACAGTGAGCAGCTGAGCCGCTTGAGAATCGGTGACCGGGCGCCCGACAAACCGCCAGGAGTGGTCCGCGGAGGGCCGTGCCCGATCGGTGAATTCCGGCAGCTCACGGAACAGGGCGCGGAGTGGCTCCAGAACAGTGTCATTGGCGGACGCCGCAAACCCCGCGCCCAGATTCAGGGCCGGATCATCAGGCTCAAAGGTGAGCGCCTTGGTCCGGGCGCTGTACATTGACAGCTTCGCGCCGTTTTCCTCGTGCAGCCGGGCGGCGTAGCGGACCAACGTCCGGCGAGCGGCCGCCAGATCTGTGGCTGCGGTGTCCAGCTGCTGCGTGTCAGCGGCCAGACTGAGCTCGAGCGCGTTCCTGATCTGGGCGCGGACCACGGCCGGCTTGCTCCCCTTGTCATGCAGGTCCAGGGAAAATGGGGCCATCCCCACTTCGGCGAGGCGCTTCTGGACGACGTCCAGCGCGGCGCGTTTTTCTGCCACAAAGAGCACCCGCTTGCCATCCACGATTGCGCGGGTGAGCAGGTTGGTAATCGTCTGGGACTTGCCGGTACCGGGAGGTCCTTCGAGCACGAAGGTCTGGCCGGCGACGGCCGACGCCACAGCCTGCAGCTGTGACGAGTCCGCGGGGATCGGGCACAGTGCGGCAAGAGCGTCGAGGTCGACGTCGGCAGTCACGCTGACCGGGTCCTGGAACACTTCCGTCGGGGTGCTGATGAGATGGTCCACGAGCTTGTTCGTGGCGAACTGTTCCCAGTTCTCGTCCAGGTCCTTCCAGAGCCTGAACTTGGCAAACTGGAGCATGGACAGGTCCACGGTGTTCTCCACCCGGAATGCCAGGCCCTTGGCCGATACTGCCTCCCGGACGGCGTCGAACGCGGCGTCCAGGTCAATGCCGGAACCGTCGTCGGCTGGCGCGGCCAGCCCGGGGACCCTCAGGCCGTGGGATTGGGCGAGCTTCTCGAGCAGGCAGTAGTTGGGCGTGGACTGGCCGGCTTCGTCCAGGGTGACGCGGTAGAGGCCGTTCTTTCCAGCCGACGTCAGGTTGACGGGGACCAGAACCAGTGGCGAGCGCAGGGTACGGCCGTCGAGTTCCCAGAGCAGGCTGCCGAGGGCCAGGTACAGGTTGTTGGCGCCGGTTTCTTCTAGCTGGGTCCTGGCTTTATAGGCCAGGCCGCGCATTTTGGAGTTGTAAGCCTCTTCGGTGACCTCGGCGAAGACGGTCTTCTTCGAGCTGAGCATGCCAATCAGTTCGTCTTGCGGGAGGTCGCGGCCGAAGCGGATCCCGCGTTCCTGGTGGACGGCGCTGATCTGGTTGGACGGAATGAGGCTGATGGGGGTGTCGTTGTTGATGAGGTCCTCGAAGGCCCCGATCCACGAAGCGGGAACGGCTAAGGGGAAGCGTGCCGTGTCCGTGAAGTTGATGAGGCGGTTCCGCAGGCTGAGGTCCAGCAGGGCGTTCTTCCACTGGGTAACGCGCGGCGGAACATCCGGGGTGGTCCCGTCCGTCCGCGAGACCCTTCCCTGTTTCACGGGGAGGACAGGGACTGCCTTGGCCTCGGGGACGTAGTTCGTGACTACCGTGTCCCCGGTTGCCGACCTGGTCCGGGCGGGCAGCGGGTAGATACCATCGAGGCGGGCACGGCGGATATCCGTGACCGCATAAATGTCCCCTTGTCCCGCTTCGATGTAGTTCGCTTCCGGTCCCTTACGCAGTAGGGCCGGCGTGATGGGCTGTTTACCCGTGAGCAGAGTGGTCTCGATCAGACCGATGAGGCCTCGCTGCACCAGACTGACCAGTTCCACCACGTCGTCTGAGGCCGCCGTATCCAGTGCGCGCTCCTCGCGCCAGTACCCGAGGAAGGCATGACCTTCGACGATCCAGAGCTGGGGCCGGATGCCGCAGAATTCCAGGGCCGCAGCCATAACGACGGTAGTGTCCAGACAGGTCCCGAGCCGATCCTCCAAAACTTGAGCGGGGGTGCGGATCTGCTGGCCCTGCAGGCCCCAACTGGCGGGGGGCATGCTGTAGCGGATGTCGCGGTTACTGGCCGCCTGGGCCACGGCGAAGACGATTTGATCCACGCGGTCGGCGTCGGCCAGGTACCCGTCCAGGCTGCTGCTGCCGGTCGTCGCCGCCAGGAGATCCGCCGCCTCGGAGACCAGCTTGCCGATGGCCGGGTGATGGGGCTGGACGAAAGCGGCCAGGAACTCATAGGACGCCAGACCGTTGCCGGCAATCCAGAGCTGGGCCGGTAGGAGCTGGATCCGGGCTTCGGACCGGCCGATTTCCGAGGTTCCAGCACCGGGCGCGCCGGACTCGACGGTGACCACCACCCGGCCCGGCTGCTTGTCGGACAAGTCGTACATGGTCTGCGCAGCAACGCGGACGTCCAGATCGTCCAGGACGATCGATTGCCCGGCCGCAAGGTCGATGTACTGCTGGAAGTCCTCCGAAATTTTGCCCGCACTGGAGAGTACCTCGACCCGAATCACGGCGCCGCGGATTTCCGTGCCCGGGTTCGTAATCACCACCTGGCGCAAGAACCTGAAATCGTTATGCACCATGGGATAGCTGAGGGCTTCGGCGGCTGTGATCTCGACGGATACCGCGTGTTGCTTCGCCGAATTTTCGGCAGCAGCCCCACCGGACTGTTCCGCATCCCCAGTTTCAGGGTCACCTATTCCGGTCTCGTCGACGTCGGCGGGTTCCCTTGCGCCGTCCCCTGCATCGCGGATCTTATAGTCATCCAACAGGGCAGCGAGTGCCTGTGATGCACCATCTAGCTGGAGATTCTTGGCCAAGCGGCCGGCGGTATCCAATGCGCGGTAGGTGTCCGCGTCATCGAAGCTCTCGTTGTGGGCCCAGAGGTTGCGGATCTGCCGGAGCTCGGAAGTGTGGCTGCGGGCATCGTGGGCCAGATTGAAGGGGTAACCGAGCGCACCCAGAGACTCGGTCATGACGCGGAGCTGGACGCTCAGATCAGTGGCTGAGTAGCTTTGCGCGGTTCTTCCGGCACTGGCGTCCTTATGTTCCAGGAGCTTCGGCCACGAAATCCCGGGCGCCACGCCCTCCAGAACTGACGCAATGTAGGAGCCAAGGCCGCCCGCCAAAGTCTCCAGTGCACGTCCGACGTACTCGCGGTTGGAAAGCCCCATTTGTGTTCCCCCATCTTCGGCGCCAACGCCGACCATCAACTCAGCTCAGAGTAGTGCGCATGCACCGTTGTCCCAACCTAGGCTTAACGGCGTTAGTTCCCCAGCAGCTTCTCCAGGTACGACTCGCCGACCACGGCGATACCATAGCCTCTAGCTTTCTTGGCCTTGCCGGACAGGCTGTCCGGGTCGGCAGCGACCAGGAGTTTCACCGATTTAGTGATGGCAGGATGCGGAAAAGCCGGCCGCCCGGAGGTCTGCCTCGATGTCGCTTCGATCCCGCGACATCTCACCGGTGAGGACGATCTTGTCGCCGGCAGCCAGCACCAGCGGCTGGACCGCGGCACCGGTTTCCGCATCTTGTCCCGAGACAGGAGCCACGAGCCCGCGGGTTATCGATTCCTGGCTGATGTCGAGAATGTCTGCGACCAGTCGGAGGTCGGCTTCCTCCTCTGCGGTAACGATTCCGTCGTCCCAGGCAGCGGCGAGTATGGAAATCATGTAGTCGACGTGAAGTTGTTCCGCGGAACTGCGGCTAATACCGAGGTCATCGGCCAACGCCACGAGGCTGTTCGCCTCTGATGCTGAGATTTGCCGGTCGATAAGCGCACGGTCGAGCATGGCCAGGTAGGCAGTGTGCTCATCGGGGCCAGCCACGCCAGGCAGCCGGTTGACCAAGCGCTCCAGAAAATGCAGTTGCGCCTCTTCAGCCATCCGACGCCGGGCAGGCGGCAGGCGCTTGGGCGTGACTGCAGGCCAGGACGCGAAGTGGGCGCGGTCAAGAACGCTGAACCATTCGGGGTTTTCGGAATCCATGCGCAGGTAGTTGCTCAGCACGTGGGCAGCGGCTTCAGCGTCGTCGCCGGCACAGTGGGCATTGTCGAGGCTAACCCCGAAACTGTCACAGCAGTCTTTCAACGACCGCCCCGCGCCTGGCAGGTACCGCCGCGCCAGCTTCATCGAGCATAGGCAGTCGCGAACCTCGAACGGCAACGCCAGCCCGGCCCGGCCCAGTTCATGGGAAACGAAGCGGTAATCGAAGTGGACGTTATGGGCAACCAGGACCCGTCCCGCCAGAAGGTCCATCACGTCGTGGGCGACGTCGGCAAAAACCGGAGCGTCCAGGATGTCCGCGGCCCGGATGCCGTGGATGTGCTGCGGTCCGAGATCCCGCCCGGGATTGACGAGCGTCTCCCAGCGGTTGGTAATGGTTCCGTCCGGTTCGACGTGCACCACGGCAATCTCGGCAATGCGGTGACTCCCCGGAAAGAGCCCGGTCGTCTCGACATCGACGACGGCGAATCCTGCGTTCATGCTTCCCCCAAATATCCGTTGTTTGTCGGCAGTCAAGGCTTCGTGCCGCCTTGGGCAAGTGTGCCGTTAGGCTGCGACATTCGAATGGTTGACGATCTTTGTGGCCAGGTTCTGGACCTGTTGCAGCAGGTTCTCCGGCCTAGCCTCCAAGTCCAAGGCGTGGCTAAAGATGTGGATGTCGGCGCCGTCGATCTCGTGCAGGAGCTCATCGTTTTCGGCCTTGGCGTAGATGAGGTGCCCGACTTTCATCTTGAACCGCGTGCAGTAGGCGAGCATTTGGTACAGGTCCGCGTTCGGGAACCGTTTGTTCTTTTCGGCCTTGTACTTTGCGTCCAGGACGGCGAGAACGACATTATCGTTATGCCAGACAATGTCCGGGCGCAGGGAGACTTTGGCGCCGACGTCCAAGTGTTTGCCCGTGTACTGCAGATCGATCCTTCCGTCGCTCGAACCCATGGCCTCACGGAGAGCCACCGAGACGAAGTCCTCGAAGACTTCCCACATGTCGAAGAGGAACGCCCTTGCACGGACCTTCCCGGAAGGCTGCTCCAATGAACCATGGCGGAGGATGATCTGCGCCAGAACAACAGCCGGTCGGTAGTGGGCGTTCAGGCGGGTAAATTGTATTTCCGGAAGCGCGGATCCACGGGCAATGGCTGCCACGCCGTCGAATTTCAGCAGCAGCTTCCGTAGGGACTGCCTGTCCGATTCAGGGATACGCGGAACCGTTAGAAGTGTCCTGGCCGCCGACAGCAAAAGGCGGTTCTCTGCGACGTCTACCGTGTAGTCGTCGTACGAGACCTCCGCTGGCAAGGGAAGGCCGGCACGGCGTCCAATCTGGGCCGCCACATCGAGCCTGCCCCGGATCATAGGTACGGCTTCGTGCACTGTCCTGTATCCCTGAAGCAGCCCCTGAACGGTCGCATTCTTTACTTGCCGGATGAATGAGCTGGCAATGCTACTGACCAGCTCGCAATCAGAGGAGAGAGACACATCTTCGTCGCGCCAATATCCCGGCGCCCGCGAATATCCCATTAGATAGAAGAGCCGCGATATGGGCATCTTCGGTCGGATGCTAAGCTCGTCGGTCCCAATGGCGATCACCCCTACTTTTGATACCGCGGACACAGTCCACTGGCCACCTCCTTCAGGAAGGGCCGTAGCGATCCCCAGGTCGTTAATCGCCCGGCCCACCTCATCCGGCAACGCCAACGTCTGACTGGCTCCGCTCTCACGAAGTTCGAAGATTGCCAACGACTATTCCGCCGCGGCCGGTGGTGTGCTCTCGCCGGTCGTATCCCTGGCGGCTCCATTCTCTATTGCGGAACGCTCCGCCCGCAGGGTCTCGAGTCGGTATTGCTTCAGGACATCTTTGCCCTCGCCGTAGTGATGCTCTTCGAGAAGCGGCAGGATTTCCGATGACCAGATACGGTCGAGGACGTCAGCGGTGAGTTCTCCTCGCTTCGGCATCAAGTACGACGGCCCGATGCTGAAAGCAGGGTCCTTGATCTTCGTATTGAGCTGGTTAAGCAGCGCTGCGGGCTCTTGGCCAAGTTGGTTGTGCTGGTGCGCGGCGAGCCAAGCGCTAAGCACCCCAGAGACAGGTTTGTGCGCGGGGTGGAGTTCACGGAACGCAAAACGACGCCGCATCGCCGCGTCCATGAGGGCGATGGAGCGGTCGGAGGTATTCATAGTGCCGATAATAAAGAGGTTGTCTGGGAGCTCGAAGGGCTCTGCGCTGTATTGGAGACTGATCTTCCGGTGCCTGTATTCCAGCAGGAAGTAGAGCTCGCCGAAGATCTTGGCGAGGTTGCCGCGGTTGATTTCGTCAATGACGAGAACGAAGTTCCGGTGCTTGGCCCTGTTGGCTTTGTCCACGATCCGCCGAAGCGGACCGTCTTTGAGCTCGTAGCTGAGGGTGCCATTGACAGTGACCGGGCGGTACCCCTGGAAGAAGTCTTCGTAGGCGTAGCTCGGATGAAACTGGACCAGCTCCGCTTCGTCGCGCGCGATGTGTTCGGCGAGGGCGAGGGCGACGAAAGTCTTGCCCGTGCCTGGCGGGCCAAACAGAATCAGTTGACGCTTTGACTCCAGCAAATCCAATGAGTCCTGCAGCCATTCTTGGTTGATGAACACCCTGCCGCTCAGTGCAACGTCTGCTTGCGGGAAGGGTACCCGCTCGTTTCCGGGTGCCGGCAGCGGTTCCGTTGCTTCGTCGCTAACTTCGCCGGCGTTATTGGGCCTCGGGCTGCTCCCCTTCTTCCACAGCGGCTTATGCTCCTTGTCATAGAAGTCGATGTGCTTGCCGTTCTCCTGCTGCATACGCAGGCCGATGCTAAACAAGTCCCGGTCAATATCCCCGGTGGAATCTGCGTCATGACTGATAAACGCGTTTCGTATCAGACCTTTGTCCTCGTCGGAGAAGCTATCCGTAAACGTCTCCGGATGGACCATGTAGAGCAGAGCGTTTCGTTGCGTCGGGAAGTTGTGGCCTTTCACCCCGAAGACGAAGGATTTCCAAGCCCACGGATCCTGCATCACTTCTTGCTGCGTCTCCACCGTTGCCTGCAGATAGGCCTCGACCACCGAAATAACCACCACCATCGCTTGGAAGGTGTTGCTGTTCATGGCCTGGCCGGGCATGACGACGCCATTCTTGAGCCCGCTGAGAACCTGCTCGGGAATGGCAACCGGCTCGTCCATGGTCTGCAGAACTGCCGAGATCCGTTCGCGTTTCTTTCCGAATCCGATGGCCCGGTCTACCGACGGAAGCACCTGCCAGGTCACGAGCTCGGCCATCAGCAGCCGAGCGTCATCGGAGGCTTCCGCAAACTGCTGGCGAACCTTCTCGACGAACGTCCCCTCGCCCATGTCAGGAGCGTCGATAAACATCTGCCGGATTTCCGAAATTGCCTCTACCGTCCAAACGTCACGGTCCGGGTCGAACACAGACGTGCCCTCGCGGAGACCCCGTTGCACGAACAGCGCAGTCGTGTTCCGGAAAACATCCTCAGCAGAGTTCCGTGAAACCAGCACCGTTCGGAGTTGTTCTGCGCGATTAGCCTTTCGGGCCGCGGTCTGGGCGGCACTCAACTTCGCCATCTGCCCGAACAGCTCGTCTGCCCCGGAGTAAAGGTCCAGCGCTTTGACCCCTTCGGGCGTAATGCGCCAGATCCCGTCCGTCTTGGTCATCCACCCCGCCACGACCAGGCCTATGGAATCAAAGGACAAACTTGAGTATCCGCGGAGCTGGTTGCTCGGATTCGTCGTAGATTCAGCGGGGCTGAGAGGAACGCGTTCGACGGCGAGCTGGAAGACCCCGTCCGCATCTTTCGTGTTAGCGACTCCCTCGGAGTGCGTAGCCAATATTTCCAAGACGGCGCGAATGCGCTTGCGACGGTTCGGTCCGGTGCTTTCAGACATATGTTCTGAACATCCTCTTCGATGTTGCGAAACGGGCGGGGCTAGCTTTCCAGCTACTCCACGATTTCGAGGGCGGGCAGGTTTGCGACAATCCTATTGGTATCCACCGACAATATGACTATTCGTTTGATGAGTTTCAGGACGTAGCGAGGTTTGCCAACTTCGCGACAGTAGTCGTTGGGGTCGTTAAGACTTCCCAGTCATATTGCTGTGACCCATAATCGTCGATGATCCGCTTATGCAGATGTTCCGTTGCCCGGGTAGTTGAAGGCTCAACCGAAATCCCCAGCGGGCCCGAAGGCAAAGCCCGTGAGGAGGTAGCCCATACCCTTCCATGCCGAAGAACCGGAGTGCGTCGCCGACACCCTCGTTATCGGGGCAGATCTGACCGACCTGGCCGGGAGCTACTGGCTCAGCCGGGCCGGCGCCGAACAGTGGCAGCATTCCTCGCACCCTCGCCTCGATGCTGTGGAACCTGTCGCCCGCCCTCCGTGCGCGCGGTCGCTGACGCCAACATTATGGGTCGTTCCCCCAATCACTACGCGGGCGAGTCCAGGAGCTGTTTGTCCGACCCAACAGACTCCGCAAGGCTTACGGCCCCACTACTGACTACGACAAGACCTCGAGCTTCGGCCCCTTCGATTGCATTCTCGAAATGTGCAGAGAGTCCCTTTGTAGCTTTGATGCGCCCAAAGGTCTTGAGTACCAGTCGCCGGAGTTCGTTGGCCGGCATGGCGCCGTTTCGTTTCAGGATGTCAACTGCGGCGTTGGCAATTTCAAGCGGACTGATCTGGGTAAAGACTCGAGTGTCGCCTATTGAACTCGTGCGATAGATCTTCCATTCGCTCGGATCGGTATCTGCGGGCCAGACAAACTTCTCCTTGTCCGTCACGCAAGCCGAGCCGTTGATCTGCGAGACGATCTTCTTCGCCCGAGCCTCGTGGACCTTTCCTAGACCGTAGGTGTAACCGACGAGTTTGGTCAGCCGATCGCGGTGGATCGGGCCCTCTAGATCCACGATTTCCTCGATGGTGGCCCGGACAGATTCCTTGGCCGTCTTCTTCGGCAAATTATCCAAGGTCTCAACGTTGCCGGTAACCACGATGTCCCAGGGTTCAAACGTGGTGCGGACTCCGGTGAAGCGTTCAGATGGGGCTTCGTGCTCGTCGGCGGGCTCCGCATCCGGCTCCGGTTTCTCGAAAGCGGAGGTCCCGTCGACTTCGACGGGTTCGTCGTCGTCCGCCGGTGTCTCAGCGACGGGTTGCGTCACGAGCTCCTTGATCACTGTGCCCCGAAGATCAGCCGCTGCCGCAGCGGCTTCACTGTCCCCAATATACGTGAGCACTATGAAGACCGTATCGGTCGCCCTCATGGCCTCCATTGCCGAGAAAGTATCCCCATGAGCCCAGCGGTTCCGAATCAGACGGAGTTCATTTCCGTAGATACTCATCAGCCGTTGAGGATCATTGGCGCTGAACGGGTAGCCCAGCGCCCCCAGCCGCTCGGTGACGATACGGAGCTGAGGTTGCACGTCGGTGTGGCTATATACCTTCGGCGATTTTCCTTTGATTTTGTCGAGCTGGTGCAGGACGTCCGTCCAGTGGAGCTCAGTTCCCAAGTGCGGGAGAAGCTCCTTCTCGATGTACGGGTCTAGGCTTTTTGCGAGCAGTTGCAACGCTGATTGGACGATAGCTTCATTCGACGACACTGGTTGGAGCCTTTCGATTTGATGACGATGGCACCGAGCAGGCGCGGGTTGAGTTTCTCGAGCTTTTTTTCGCAAACGGGACAGCATCGAGGTTTCCGGGAGTGACTGCGTCAGCCTGCATGATCTAAGTCCGTTCCAAGGGCCGTGGGCAGGACCAGGGTCCAGCAAACCAAGTGCACATCGTCAATGTCGATTAGCTCGAGCGGCGTGGGCGCCAACGGCACTGTAAGCCCAAGTGTTTCGACGGCGAGCTTTAGCTTGTCCACCTTCTGAGCATCCGTTAGATGGTTACCGCGGAGCACCCCCCGGATCTCCCGCCGGATTCGCTCTGCGTACTGTCCACGCAGCTTCTTGATGAGGGTGTCCTGGGCCTCGCCCAAGTGCCCGCCATGGCTCGCTACCAAGTTTGCCGCGTCCCTAAGAGCCTTATCGATCTGTGGCGAAAGGTTTGCCGGATCGGTCTGGTACATCCACGAATCGAAGACATGTTGCCTTGCGGCCTCCCATGCAGAGTACGCGGCGAGCCGCATTTCTGGAGACATCTCAGCACCTTCGAGTTGTTGTCTAGGATCCGCCGCGTTCAGGCACGCTGCTGTGTCGTCGGAGACGAACGGTGTGCCGTCGGTGTGCAGAAGCAAGGCCAGTGATTCATCAAGCGGAACCATCCTGAACCACGGTTCCTCATGATCAGCAATCTTCGCGCAGAAGACTATCGCCGGTTGCGCACGGTCTCGATGCAGGAGCGCGCCAGATCCCCAAGGCAGACCGAGCACGTCACCCGCGGTCTCTTGGTGTTCCATCGCGGCGCGGAGCCGGTACCTGTATTCCTCACCCGAGACGGACAACGCGCCATCATCATTGAAGAGCATGGCGTCTTCGGCCCGGAGCCGTTCGATGGTCTCGCGGTTCTCTGTGATGACGCGTTCAACCGCTTCGACGTCGGGTAGCACTGCGGAAATACCGACTGCAGCGGCCGCCTGCTTCAGTTTTCGTTGAAGGAGTGCTTCAAGCTTCAGCATCTTGTCAAGGCCCTCTGCCGGGAAGAAGCAACGCAGTGTGATCGACCTGTGCGGTGAGCCGATTCGGTCGATTCGCCCGTGCCGCTGAACGAGACGCATCGGGTTCCACGGCAGGTCGTAGTTCACGATGTGGCCGGCCTGCTGAAGGTTCACACCCTCAGCAAGAACATCCGTGGCCACGAGGATGTCAAAGAGGTCTTCATCCCCAGCCTTGCCGGCCGTCGTAGGGGCGAAGTGCGCGATGGCGTGTGTTTTGGACCCGCTGTCCGAACCGCTGACGCGAATGACTCGCCCCGCATAATCCGCCAAGCGCGGATCGTTGGCCGTGAGCTTCTCGAGAGCCTCGGCAACGTACGCGGCAGTGTCGGCGAAGTAGGTGAAAATGAGCACCTTGCGTTTGTTGCGTGTGTCTTGCGTCCCGGTCCCACTGAGCTTCGCCTGCTCCGAAATATGGGCCAACTCGTCCGCGAGAGCCAAGATCTTGGGATCATCCTCCGCCGTTATGCCGCGGACGTCAGCGCGGAGTTCCTCTAGGAGTTTGATGTCGGAACTGACGGCGCTGCTAAGCTTCTCGACGTCGTATCCGGAAGCATGCTGCTTGAAATCGTCGTCAACCCCGTCAATCACGGATTCGATGTCGTCCGTGTCCGCTGCTACCCACTCCTTTAGCGCGTCTCCGGACAGCACGTAGCCTGCTTCGAGGGCTGAGAGGAAGTGCTGATGCGAGGCAATCATGGTCCCGAGGGTCCGCGCGAATGCTTCGCCGCTGGACTCGAAGCGTTTGAGCATTGCAGATCTCAGAAGCCCGGCATTCTGGCGCTGGTAGCTCTCGACGGTGCTCCCGGTCAGGAACCGAGATGGCACGTAGCGAGCCATCGACAGCACCGTGCCCGGCTCCTCAAGGGCGACACCCGTGATTTCCAAGTCGTCTTCTGATGTTTCGGTGGCTCCCAGCGCGGCCGCCAGCTTGTCGAGGAAACCGGGGAGAGACTTCTCGAGATCGTAGTCGACCCGCTGCACCTTAGGCGTGGGAAAGGTGATGACAGTCGAGTGACCATTAAAATCGACTGCGTCGCCAGCATAGTGCTGCTTGACGAATCGTCTCGTTCGCCTGACCGCCACCGCGTCCAACACCGAAAAGAGCTGCTGCGGGGAAAGCTCGTCGGGATCTATGGCCATGGCAGCGCCGAAGTATTTGCCCAGGCTCGGAATTCCGATATCAGCGAAGGCTGCGTCGCTCGGGGCAAAATAGCTGATGAGGTTGTAAAGGTCCAGCAGAGAGTTGTTGACCGGGGTTGCAGTCAACATGACTAGGTCCTTGGGTGCCCCGCCCCCCAGAAGTGCGCGCATTGCTTCTGATTTGAGGGCGTTGGCGTTGCGGAGCCCATGCGCCTCGTCGACAACCACCATGGCATAATCGTTCGGATCAATCCCAGAATTGCCGAGGGCCAGTTCGTCGAAAGAGACAACTTTGGCCGGGATGTTCTTTGACTCGAGAAAGGGACGCCATGTGGTGTCCCGTAGCGTTGCGGGCGCGACGACGAGGACTTTCTGGCGTCGTTCAAAAGTCGCCTTGAAGATCAGTTCGCCAGCAAGGTACGTCTTACCCAGGCCCACTTCGTCCGCAATGATGACACCGCCGCGCGTCTCGAGGATCCGTTCTGCACGCCACACGCCGTCTGTTTGAAAACGGGTCAGGCCAAGATTTGATTTGTCCTCTTGGCCGGCGGGGAACTCTGTGCCGTATTTTTCCCAGAGCATACGAAGGAACACGGTAAGGGGAGAATGAGCGTCCCAGCGGCCGGAGTAAATCCCGGCGAGGTCGAAGGGCTGCGCCAACTCCCATTGTTCGTCGAACCAGTCAACAACCTTGCCGATGATGTGGCCCGAGTCGTGGCCAAGGTTTAGCTCATTGTTACTGGCGAGGCCTGCGTACGTGAAATTGGATGAACCGGCGAGCACTCCTTCAGGCTGGCCGCCGTCACGTTGGACAATGAATGCCTTTCCGTGAAGGAAGCCCTTTTCATACCTACGGACTTGAACATCCGGATGAGTAGAAAGCCATCGGATGAGTCTTTGTGCGGTCGCATCGGCTTCAATTGTGAACCCCAATAGGTCCCGGTCCTCTGCTAGTGCGCGGGCGTGTGCGTCCAGCGCGTCCCGGAGTCTGGGATCATTCCGCCGCGATGGTCGATCGGCCTTCCGCCGAAGAGCATTACGCTGGACATAGGCCTCCGGCTCGGCGCCGAGAAGAAGTCTGACAGGACCCGTCTGCTCCAGCTCGGGCGCCAGCAAATTGAACCCACCAGGATTGAAGTAAGCCGTCGAAATGGAGATGCGCGGAAGCTTGGCCAGCTGCTCGCGGGCGTCCCGGAGAACGTCTACGACGGCGTCAGCGACTCGCTCAGGGGGCGTAGCGTCCGGCCGGTTGGTGGCAAACTCTTGCTCCAGGTTCACTCGTGGTCCTTCCAAATGTCGTAATGGCGCAGGACTGCGTTCAAGCGCTCGGTGTAGTTCCAGCCACGGTGGAAGGTCTCAAAAATGTGGACGACGTCGTCACGGTCCAGTCCGTACAAGAGACTCACCAATGCGTCCACCTCTGCAATCAGATCGTTCTTTTCGGCGTTTGACGCTACGGACCCTACGGGGACGCCCACTGACGCCGCCCAGTCCGCATACCTTTCGTCCACCGCTGCGAGCCGACCTGATACATCCGACACCCGTTCGCCCCACATTGGATGACCCGAACGGGCAGGAACGGGCATGGGTGATAGCAACTCAAAGGTCAAGTGCAGGTCGACGAAACGTCTGGCATACCAGTCGAACGGAATGCTGGACATGACTCCTAACAGAAAAGCAGCGTCATTGTCATTACCACTCTTCTGAAAAAGGTAAGGGGCATTGTGCACAGGTGAGCAAAGAGGGGGCAGCAGGGCACAAATGACGGTTCTGCTATCGGTGGCCCGAGCGATGTCACGAAACGCGATTCGAGCGCGGTGGAGGGGAAGCGTGCACGGATCGGAGACGTCGATTCCATAAAATGCCGACGAAGAGGTTCGCGCCTGCCGCTGGCGCTTGGTATGCAGGTGATTGGTCAGATCTTCCGCATCAACGAAGGCGTACGGTCCGCCAAACCCTGGGGTCCAGAGGTTGAAAGACGCGCCCGCTAACACGGGCACCCGCCCGTCTCCACTTGCTAGGTCAAAGTTCATCAGCGCTTTGTCGCCTTTGGCGTCGAGCTCGCGAACTGGGACGAATTTAAACTCCGTCACGGCATCAAAACGGGGATGCGCTCGCAGCTTCTCGAAGACCGCGGCAGATCCAGAACTCGGCAACAGCGGAAAAGTCGCTGCATTAGTCCAGCTCATGAAATCGTCGGCCGGCACCTCAGCGAGCGTAGACCGCCCGGCCTCATACTCATCCATCGAATAGAAGGGCCCGTTATACCGAACTACGTGTTCACGCCCTCGGCGAATTGTGGACAGAGCAACGGTGTACTGCGGGTGAACCTCATCGAAAATCCACTGCCGGTTGTTCACCAAAAATGTAACTTCATCAAAAGCTCCCCCTGCCAATACGGACTCTCGCCATGCCGCGGTACCGGATCCCGACATCGCACCACGGGGAAAGACCACTCCTGCTCGGCCGTCCTTGCGAAGCAGGTCCCAATCCCTCCAGCAGAAGATCTTGTACAAATCCGTATCCCCGCTGCCGGCGGGATAGGGACCAGCCTTGAGTACCGACCGCAGCGCGGCAACCGTGACGACTTCTTCGTTGTACTCAGCCAACAGCTCGGGGCGGCTAACTTTGAGCGCGTCGAGAAGAGCGTTCTTCTCCATCTGGGGCATTGAGCGAAGTCCTGGGAACCGTAGGCCCCACCACGCGTGTTCCTCGATCTTCACTTTTTCCCACGGCGGGTTGCCAAGGACCACGTCGAAGCCGGGGTTGTCACGCATGAAGACTTCGGGGAAAGAAACCGGGAAGTGCACAGGGCGCAGGGCCGCGATCCTGTCGGCTGTGGCAGATTCAAGGACACGTCCGGCCAGTCCATCTGGGTCGGAGTCGTTTCCGAGCCAGCCAAGTCGCACCGCCAGAGCGGCGTCCATGAGGTGTCTGGCGGGTTTTGCCTCCTCGAGTGCTTCGGCGTAGAGGCGGTGGGCTTCGTTGGCTTCACCTATAGTCGCTTCCGAGACAAGCCCGAGTCTCATAAGACTGCGCCGTGAGTGTTCAAGGGAGTCCGTGAGGCGGTCCGCAAACAGGCTGAATTGTCCAGGCGCCCGTTGCGGCTCGAAGATGTTGAGAGCTTCGTCGAGAGTCGCCACCCCGGTGAGGCTATTTCCGAACACCAGCGAATGATCCAAGGAAGACATCGGAAGGCCGGGGACGAAAGTGTGAATCCACAGCGCAACACGTGTAAGTTCAACGGCAATTTCGTTGATATCAACGCCGTAGATGCACCGCTTTGCGATCTGGCGCCGGAGAAGTGACGCTCGTTCGATTTCGTGCAGTCCGGCGTGTGCACCAAGGCTTTCCTGGGCCGACTGACCAAGTTTGTCGAGCTCTTGATCAACCATCGGAATCGGGTGCTCCACCAAGAAAGCGGACATGATCGATTCCATGTGATCTACAGCGGCAACGAGGAAGTGGCCGGAGCCCATGGCGATATCGGCGACACGGAAGTCAAAGAACAGGGCTGCTGCGGCGGCGTCGTCGTTCGCCGTCAAGAGCTCGCGAACGCGGTTGAGGTGCTCCCGCAGAGTGGGTTCCAGCGCCGTTCGCAGCAGGTGGTCCACCGCAAAGGGCTTGGTGAAATAGGACCCGGTGGCTTTCCTCGCGCCGGATGAGTTGTGGAGATACACCTGCCCAGCTCCGACAACCGGGGCCTGCCCGTCCCCCGCGGGAACGTACGATCCGTTCTTGTCGACGATGAGATCCGACTCTGCGAGCGAAAGTGAGGACTCCAAGAGGCCCTCGTAAATGGTGCCGAATTCTCGAACGCTCAAGTCCCGGAAGTCAACAGGGCCGAGCTCATGGCCATCCACCAGCAAGGCGGCCAGGGCGGGCCCAAATTCCTCATTGGTGAGCCGCAAATCGGAGAGTCGGCTCCCGGAGACGCGGGCAACGGCGTCGTCCCGGAACAAACCTCCGTTGTATGCCGGCACACCAAGATCGTCGTTGCCCGAGTTGATGGCAGCCCAGACGGCAACCTGGTCGTCCCATAAATCGGTGGCGTGATCGTCGAATGTCAGGGTCCCCTCGGACATCCTCGAGGAAAGATGTTGGGCCAGCTGTTTCAGAGACTTAGCTTTATACCTGGAGTCCGTGCGATACGGCAGCAGATCGCCGTCCTCGGCGTAGGCAATGAACAGCAGCCGGAATAGGACGATCATGCTGTGGTGGTAGGCATCTTCCAGCTGCGCCGGGGTCTCGGCATCGAGACGGCGGGCTACGGCTTGGGCGAGCACGGGAACCACATGTTCATAAACGCGTTGCCGCAGACGATCGCCGACTGAACTCGCGTGTTCAGTGGAGGACACCAGGAGGGTCCCGACAGAACCGCCGGCTGAAAGCGCCTCCGGAGAGAACAGGAGCGGGAGATAGGCACCCTCATCCTTGCCGAGCAGCGCCAGATCAACCTGGGTGAATGTCTCCGTCTCACCCTTGCGGCCGACGCCTACGCCGGGATCCGTCGAATAGAGTCGCAAAACGGAGTCTCTAGCGACGACGACCCATTTGAGGTTTCGTTTTTTTGCCTCAGTGAGACCGTGCGCTACCGGCGAGGCGGAGTTGAAGCGGCTCGAGGTTCTTTCGAACGTCTCGTTGTTCTGGAGAAGAATCGCCACAGCTGTGTGGGTTTCACCGTTTTTGAGCAGCGTTCCGGTCGAGCCGATCTCCTCTGTCGCCCATCCCAGGGCTTTGAGCAGGTCTCGGCCGGACTTAGTTCGCGCGGACTCTGCAAGCCGGCTGGCTTCGGCCCAACCGCCGAGTTTGGGGGCGTTCTTCGTCAACGCGTAGGTTGAAAACAGCCCCGAGTTCCAAAGTCCGTGGTGTTCGTTGTCCAAGGACGTCAGCCGCTCCTGGACGGCCCGGGTTGCTTGGATGGAATCCCCGGAGGTCAAACCCAGGCGGGCTATGGCCTCGGCTACCTCCAAGTCCACTTCGGGCACGAAGGCTGCGTCTTCTCCCAAACCGTAGATGGAAGCCTTTACCCCGCCTGCGCTAGCGTAAGCCGCTACAAGCAGCACGGGGGCAGCGCGGCGGTTCCAGCGGGCCTTCCAGAGGTGCTCGACTGCGGCTTTTGTCGGCTTTGAAGGCGCCTGAGCCAGAAGGACCTCCAGCGCGTCGGCACCGTTGCCGAGGAACACCAGGTCAGGGATTACTCCCGAGACGCCTTGGACGGACCACTCAAGGGTCCGGTCATGGTCAGACAGAAACGACTCCAATGCCGATTCCAGTTGGGCCTTCTCGACGCTCATTAACTCCCCATGCCTCTGATTTCGTTTGGCTGCGCGCAACTTTGAATCGCTCGCAGGCGCAGTCCGTAGCCGCTTCTACGCATTGAGCGGTCGTCCAGAGACATCCTAAGGTTCAACATCGCTTTTTCATGGCAGGGGTCGCGGGGCGTCATCACGATCGAGAAACAGTACAGGGTTTCCGACGGTCACCGTGCCCTAAGCCGAGCGGCCGCGCACACTATGCCTTGGACGCCGTCGTCGGTCTTTCTGTGGCTTTAAGGCGAGGCCAGCGAAGGGCGGCTGCGGCCAGGCTGACTCGTGCGTATCTCAGACCCGTCATATGCTCCCGCCCACCCCATTTGGCGACATGAGGGACAACACTCAGCAATTCTTCGAGAACCTCAAGAACGAGACATCTAGTTAGGACAAACCGTTGTGAGGATCGCCAAGCGTCGACGGGGCGTCGAGGACTGATCGCTCCTCGCCGGCCTCATATGAACGGTCGGCGGCAGCTACAGGATCCAACGGAGGATCGATATTGAGGACACTCTGGCCTAACTGCTAGCCCTAGGCGAGGAGCTCGTGGGGGCGACGGCCTGGGCCCAGTTCAGGCGCGCCGGACAGCGGCAGGCCCCCGCACCCATGAAGATGAGACGGAGCAGGGAATTGGCGGTCGGGGCGGCTTAGTTCCAAAGTTCCTGACCCCCGATCTGAAGCTCGGCCGTCTTGGCGCCGACGTCGACGGTGATGCGCAATACGTCGCCGCGCTGCGCGCCCGTCGCAGCGATCGCCGGGTGCCAGCCCCAGCAGAACGCGTGGTCGTCACCAAGCTTCGCCGTCGTCACAGGCACGCCGTCGAGCATGACGGCGAGCGCCTGGCCGGCGAGCATGTTCTGGATCTCCGGGACGAACGAGAGTACACCGCTACCAAGAAACGATGTGGTGACATCCATGGTTTGAGCAATTCGCCCGTCAGCAGCCCAGGACCACGACTTCCGTCGTGGCTCAGCCTTGAGCCGTGCCCTCGCAGCGGTACGGATCGCCTCGACGGCGCCAGGATTGGGCGAGCTACCGCGGAGACCCCATACGTTGGGGCCAAATTTCTCCATCCACTCCCCGTAAGTGGTCCAAATTCCGTACGTGCCCGGAGAGATGCCCGCATCGCTGCAGGCCTCGTACAGGGACTGGCGGTCCATCACCTGATACTGCGACCCCTTCAGCACGTCTATCATCATCGCAGTCGTAGTGCCGAGGATTTCGCGGTAGTTGAGCGGCTCGATCGGGCGCACGAGGTCATCTTCCACAACGAAATAGGGGCTCTCCTCAAAGAAAGCCTTCATGGCCGCGATCGGGGGCAGGATATCGAGACCGCGAAACTTCCACATCCGGCGCGCGCCTTCGTGGATCGATGCGACCGTCTGCGGCGAGTTCACCGACAGGATCGACCGCGCCGTGTTCACCAGGCGATTCGCGTGGCTCCCGTCGTGGTCCTTCTCGACCCAGAGCCACTCGCCCGCCCACTTAATGCTCGGCTCCCGCTCGAGAACGCGGCGGATGTCTGTGGCATCGAGCTGTTTATCGGGGCTGGCAAGAGCCTGCCGAATCTCCTCGACGGTCGTCATGCCGTAGGAGCTCGTGTGCTTCTTGGCTACGGAGACGGCCTTCATCACTGGCACTTCTGACTCCTCCACTAGCCAACCGTCCATGGATACCAGTTGCGTACCGACCAGGTCTGTCGGTGAAGTGCCCGTGAGCTTGAGGATATTGAGGAACCCCTTGCCAGTGAGAGTGGGGCGCGTCATGCCTGACCTAGCGAGTCGACGCCCAATGGGTTCGGGAACCGGCGACCGCGCGACAAGAGTCTCCGCGACCTCCCGAGCGCCGGAGACCGCCGTGCCCCTAAGCTGCGGCTCGATCTTCGCCATAACCTGACGAACACGCTCACGCGTGACCCCGGATGCAGCGCCCGCCTCGTCGAGCGTCGCCACATCGCCCTTCGTTCCTACCCGCATCGCAATCGCCCTAAGCCATTCGTCGGACGGCTGCCGCTTGAACGCGGCCTTGTATGCCTCGATCAGCAGGTCCTCGACCTCGTCCTCGAAACTACGATTGGTCATCGAGATGTGCCCTTCCCTTCTACTGGGGTGATGGTTGCTGTGCCGGCGAGGAGATTCAACGCGATCGTCGCACGGGCGCCGACCGGCAGCCTCAGTTCCGAAAGTAGCGAACCAAAGCCCCAGAGCCTGGCGTTCCCCACCGCTACACGCATCGGTTTCTCCCCCTCGTCCACACGAAACTCTCGTCCCTCTATGAACTCCGACACCGCCTTCGGCACGGTGACGACCGGGCTCGGACTGCGTGGGACCGAAAACTCGATCATAAGCGACCCGTCCGCGCTCCAGGCGAATGTTGTTGGGCGAGCCCGCCCGGCGCGTCGAGGTTCGGCGACACGCGTCGGTTCGCCAGCTGCTTCCTGTCGCCCTCCCCGCAAAGCCCACGTGCCGCGGCCCACCCGCCTGACCGCCGGATGGATGCTTAGAGTCGTCGCGATTGTCGTCGGCTTCAGCCCTGCCCCCGCTGCCGCCTCGAAGAGCCCGCTCCGGTCAACCCCGCCGGGTTGGTCGCGCAGCGCATCGAGTAGGAACTGGCTGACCAGGTCAAGTTCCTCTGGCAGAACCGACGCGATCGTAAGCGGGCGCGCGCCCGAGTCAGCAGACGAGACGCTGAATCCGCCGGCCTCGCTGGCCCACGCGCGCATCGAGGCAACATCAGCAGGTAGTGGAGAGTACGGGGGCCTCCCGCCGGCGCGGGCCCAGGCATTCAGCACCTCATCCCACGGAAGGGGCCCGGTCATCGTGAGCAATCGACGCAGCGCGCGTGCAGTGGCAGGGGAGGCCGCCGATGGCTCGGACGGCGCGTGCAGCGACAGCGATGAGTACACCGTGCCGCTAGTCGTCCCGGATGTGGGCTCGATCGCGTTCAACAACTCGTTCCGAGCCCGCCGGACAGTCTCACGAGAAACGCCGACATCGGCGGCGATTGCGTCGAGACTCGCACGTTCGCCGTGGGCGCGGTCCAGCCCGGCCGCACGAAGGGCCATCATCGCTTTTGCCGCGTTCCACGTGCTCGTGACCTCGAGCGCCGCCTGGCGCAGCTCCTCGAGGTTAGGTCTAAGCGACTCGCTCATAATTCTATATTGACACATGGTAGTAAGTGTGCGAAAGTTGCATCTGGCAGTAAGTGTGCGATAGAAGGAAAGCTTATGAGGCTAACGAAGAAGGACGTGTCGGTGCTTGCGCTGGCCAAGTTAGGCGGGGCGGCGACCGTGATCGCCACTGAGGATGCAGCAATCGCGGCCCACGCCATCGACCGCGGGGCGTTCGGGTGGAAAAAGTATCCGGAGCGAGTAGACCTCGATGCAGTTCGCACCACTCTTCGCCACGAGGGAGAGGGCAAGGACCCCCGTATCGAAGGTTCGATTCAGAAGGGCTGGCATCTCACACCCCGCGGCGTTGAATGGATCGAGGCCAACCTCGAGCTCCTCGGCGATACGACGATCACGGTTGCTCCAACTTCGGCAGCCTCGCAACGTCGACGCGCAGAGACCCGCGAAGAGGGAGCCGCCGTGAACCGCATACGCATCTCGGAAGCGTTCCGACTGTGGACTGAGGGTAAGAAGTTCACGCCGCGACAAGCGGCCGGCGTTTTCCGCATCGACGAGTACACCCCCGCCAAAGACCGCACTCGCAAGACCGCGCAATTGCAGGAGCTGAGTCGCGGCGACGAGGACATCGAAGCATTCATGAAGGAGGCGATCCCGTCGGCCCTCGAATTGCGCGCGCCGGTCGGGCGTCTTCAGGAGGGAAACCAATGAGCAACATCAACGTTGTCAGCCATGTTGGCCGGGACATCATTCAGTCCGCACAGCTCTTCCGAACGCCCGAGGCGGCGGTGTGGGAGTACGTCGTCAACTCGTTGCAGTACGTTGACCAAGGCGTTGTCCCGCACGTGCGGGTGACAGTCGATGTGCCGGGTAAGAAGATCACGATCGCGGACAACGGTTCGGGGATGGACCACAAGGGCCTCCAGCACTTCTTCACCATGCACGGCGAGAACCAGCAGCGCAGGATCGGTGTCCCGGGACGCGGTAAGTTCGGCACCGGAAAGTCCGCGTCGTTCGGCATCGGCTCGGGTCTGACTGTCTCGACGACGAAGAACGGCAAAAGGCAAACCGTCGAGGTGACGCGCAAGGCGATCGACGAGTCCGACGGGAAGTCGGTTCCGGTCAAATTCATCGAGGACGACGTCGACGCGACCGGCGACTCGAACGGCACAACTGTCGTGATCAGCGGGATCACTGTCCGGCTTGCCAAAGAGCCGATCGTTGCACTCATCGAGCGCCACTTGTCGGCCTTCCAGGGTTCGCCCGTCGTCACCGTTAACGGTCGCGCCTGCGAGATTGTGCGCCCGACCGCTGCGATCACCAAGGTATTCAAGCCGACACCGGTTCTGGCCGCACTGATCGGCGATGTCGAACTCACAGTGAAGGCCGCCGCTGCCCCGCTCGAGGACATTCACCGCGGCGTGCAGATCACGATCGCCAGTGACAACCTTGTCGCCGTCGAGACAGCCGGCGTCGACACGAAGGAGTACGGCAAGTACCTCTTCGGGCACATCGACTGCCCCGAGCTGGACAACGCGAAGTACGACCCCGTGGCCGCGTACACCAACGACCGCAGCATGAAGCTCAACCCCGCTCACCCGGTTGTCCAGGCGCTTATCCCGTTCATCGGCGCCAGCCTCGAACAGGTCCGTCAGGAGCTTGTCGAAGCAGGTCGCCAGGCGAAGGCCGACGCCGACCGCAAGCGCCTTAAGGAGACGACTGACAAGATCGAACAGATCCTAAACGCCGACCTCAAGGACTTCCGTGAGCGGGTCGAAGGCCTCGGTAACAACGTCCGCCGGCGCACCCCGCTCGACGGCGAGGCTGGAGGCAAAGAGGAGCACCCGACCGATGAGGTTGTGGACCCGGATGGCCAAGAGACCGGGCGCCAGGACGGGGTAGGCGGCGAGAATATCGACGAACCGACCCCCAACCCTGACCCAACGCCGCGTCCACAGACTACTCCAGGGGCCAATAACCCGGGGGGCGAGAACGCGTCACCTGCCGGGACCACAGACCCGGAGGGTGCAGAGAATATCGCGCCCGCAGGCGCTAGCCATAGCCGCCTCCGGGGTGGCCTCATTATCGACTATGACCACTACGGAGCGGACTACGACCGGTACCGGTGGGCGCAGGACGAGCGAAAGATCGTCATTAACCTCGATCACCCCGTGGTGAAGGCCGCCAAGGATCTTCCCGACGATGAGACGACCTACCGTCGCCTCATCTGGGAGATTGCGTTCACCGCATACGCCGTGGCCCTCGCGGATTTGCAGTTCGAACGCGACCCCGCGCGAGATTCCAGCGACGCAACATACGAGATCCGCGAGGCTCTACGCAGGGTCTGGGCGAACGCGGGTTCCCTGTACGCAGTCTGAGTCCCAAGCTGGCCCCGCGGGAGGTACGGCTGCGGGACAGGTTCACTCAGCATCTCGGCAAAGCTGGACGGGGCGGCGCCGACCGGTCTGGCGCTTCCGAGGCGGGCCTCTACTCAGCCCACGTTGACCATTTGTTGAATGCCTGTGCCGGGGGGTGGGAGGACGGTATAGACGACCTGTCCGTCATCTCCCCGCCGGCGGCCTCTACCGTGCTTTGCAGCGCAAAGCGCCGGACGGTTTTGACGCGCCGAGCTGCGCAGGCCCGCCGCCTTAGCAGCGACGGGCCTGCGCACGCTGTTCAACCGGTTCGATGCCGCTAACTGCCAGACAAGCTCTACCCCGAAGGGGACCGCTGACAGAAGGTCCTGGGCTACTGCGGGACCTGGTGGAGGTCCTGAGGGATGTGAAGTCGGCCCAGGCTGGCAAACACACAGGTCAAGCTACTACCTGACAGGTGTTCTATTTCCGTCACGTGCACGCGATCAGTTCTTAGCTACGGCAGGTAACTTGCGAGCCGCTCCGGAGCCCACACCTTGTTCACGAGGTCGAGCAACAGCTCCGTTCGTTCCAGCTGCTCCTGCTTCCCGAACTTTTCGTACGGTTTGAAGGGCAAAGACTCCCGTACACGGAAACCCTCGAACTGTGGCTGGTGCTGGTAGGCACTGCCGGTCAGGCTGGCCGCATAGAGGTTTTGTTTGGCATAGTGAGGCGCCTTTTCGGCAAATGGCTTGTCCTGATAGCTCCGATTGACGTCCGCGGGCAGGAGGAGCAGCCCGGCTACGTTGTTGCGCCAGTTCTCAAAGTCTTGACGCGTGGCGCACTCGTCCTGGTAACGGCTGTAGTCGTTAGCCCAAATGTGCTCGACGTCGCTCGGGTTTTTGGCCTTTCGATCCACATACTTGTCAAAGAGATCTGGCTTACCAGAATTGACCTCGACGTACGCGGTGACGCGAGCGAGCATGTGATAGATGTACCGACGGCTGAACTGATTCAAGCCAAGTCCGGCAATGCCCCGCCGCCCGCGGCTTTCGCTGCCTTCAAAATCGACATCATCTTCCTTGAGTTTTCGGCTCAGAATGTCGACGAGCTCTACAACTGACTTGCCCCGAATTTCTTTGCAGAGCAGGTACATGGTGTAGCTGGTGGATGAATACCCAACGCGAATGTAGTTGGACGTACGCCGCATCAGCCAGATGTCGAGGTAGGAGGCCGTGATTGCCAGCTTTCGACGCACCGTTTCATCGTCATCGTCGACGTTCAGCGCGGCCATGAGCACTGTCGTTTGCCAAGTGAAATCGTTGTGTGCGTTGTAGAACAAAGGCTCCAAGCCCTTTGTGTATGTCCGGCTTGCTTGAAGAATCAGCTTGTGCGCTCTGGCGAAGAACGGAAACTCCTCCGTCATTAGAGCGAGATTTCTTGGCTCAGACCCGGCACCTAGACGCTCTTCGTTGTCTCTAATCCACCGGTGGAAGGTGGTGCCAATCAGTTCCCAGTCCTTGTCCGACGAGCCCGCCTTTCGCTCACGGATGCTTTCGGCGTACTTCGACCGAAGCCAGGCCTTGAGGCATGTGGCGTCTCGCTCCGGATCCGGATCAGCCTCCCAGGAGATCAAGTCCAGGACAGTCTTCTTCCACATCCGGTTTGCATCCTGGCGGTGTTGCTCTTGCTCAATCGGGGCCAACAGATAGGCCTTCAACATGTCAACTGGGCTAAGCGGCCTGCCTCGGTCATTCATCGTCTCAAAGATCGAGTAGGCGTGGGCGTCATTTTCAGTCGCGATCTCAATGAGCCCGACATTGCCCATAAGCCAATAGATGAAGCTCTGCAGACCCTCCCCGAGGTCGTCAACGACACCAGTGCTTTCGATGTCCTGGTAGCGAGCGAGAATCGTGCGGATAGATTCTTCTTTTCCGTCAGCGTTGTATTCTTCGCCGTTGAAGAGCGCCCTGATGACGGGGACCCGCTCAGGAATATCCAGGTTGAACTTCTTCTCGCCATACGTGTCCGAGAAGATGAGGGGCTCGATTGTGGACGCAACCTGCAAGTTCTTCTCTTTCGCTGCACGGTACAAATGGATCAGCAACAGCGTCAGGGAAGTGACACGCTGCTGCCCGTCCACCAGGTAGCTCTTTCCGCTTCGTTGAGTCACGATTATTGACCCAAGAAAGTAACTGGCGTAGCCACTGGCTGCCACCGGGCTATCGCCAGGCGTGTACTGTGCATCGAACTTTCCGAAAAGATCCGAGACTAGCTCTTCAATATTCTGACGTTCCCACTTGTATTCGCGTTGATAGTCGTCAATGGAGAACGATCGACTCTGCAGCAGTTGTGTGATGGTGCGATAGTGCGGCGTAATAGTGCTCACGCGTGAAACCTCTTCCCTAACCGGTTTAACCCCAGCATCCGGCGCCGGTGGATGTATGCCTGCGCAGCTGCGACTTTCAGGATCATTGTGCCACCGCAGCAGCATTAGCAAACACATCAGCCGGCATCGGCCGGTGCAGCTTCCAGGTAATCGCGATCGGCTTCTCCCCCACGTGCTGCACATAGTCCACTTGGCCAAGGCAGGTGTACGGCACGGTCAGCCCGGTCTCGTCTTCTGACGTATCCCGGGTGAAGATCAGGATCTTCGAACCGTGCGCGGCACGGTCCAGATACCGCTTACCAGTCGGGCTTCCGGGTGACGTGGCATTCTGCGATTCCCAATGGAATAGCTCCGGGCTGATGGCGTAGTCCTTGTACATCGTGGTGGCCGAGTGCTTCTTATCGTCCTTGTTGAGCGTGACAAAGAAGGCGTCCGTAGCAGTAGCGGGACACCAGGCCACACCCTCGCGGTGCTGCACGTTCTTACCCAGCTCCAGCGAGCCGTATTGGAGTGCCGCCAGGATCTCCTCGCGCCGGTAGGTCGCGTGCGAGAGCAACGGAATGTGTTGAAGCCCCGCACCCAAACCCTTCGCCGCGTGCTTGGAGGCGGCCACTCCGAGCTTCACGAGTTGGCGGATCTCGCTGCAGACGAACTGGTAACCGCGCAGATAGTCGAGTCCGTCGTCGTACGACTGGAACGCGCCCCCGTCGTCCCATAGAGTGTAGAACAGCATGCGGGCGAACGTCTGTTCCCGCATGCCGAGCTCCGCGTAGCGGGGCGCGTCGGCGCCGACGAGCATCGAATAGGCTTCCGCGCGTTCCGGATCGTCCACGTGGATCAGGGCGGCCATGCGGCCGAGGAGCTTCTTCTCGCCAGCGTCGGACAGCTCCTGGATCTTCCCACTGAGGAGCGTCTCCAGCGGCGAGAACCCGTCGATCAGCGCGGCCTGGCGCAGGTAGCCGGTCCACGAGTCCTTGGTGGACCGGTAGATCGATTTCACGTCATTTCCGGACCGCTCCAGGTAGGCCTCCAGCTCCGTCTCCGCGAACGAGGCGATGTCCCGAACCAGTTGCGCACGGTTGAACCGCAGCTGGGCCTTGATGTTGTCCAGCACTACTTTCTGCGCCACCCGGTCCAGCACGATCTGAGAGCCCGACGGCAGGTACGGGAACTCGTCCTCGACGGCCTTTTCCAGCTCCTTGCGCCCGTATCCGGTGAGCGCCCGGTAGCGCAGATCGAAGCGGAACTCGCGGCGTTGCTGGCCGATGAAGTCCATCACGGTCAGGACCGCCTTGCCCTCGGCCCGTCGCAGACCGCGTCCCAGCTGCTGGAGGAAGATGGTGGCGCTCTGCGTGGGCCGGAGCAGGAGGATGGTGTCCACCTGCGGCAGGTCCAGGCCTTCGTTGAAGAGGTCGACGGCGAAGATGCAGTTGATCTCCCGTGTGCGAAGCCGTTCCAGCGCGGCTGCACGGTCGGCGTCGTCGGTGCTCCCGTCGACGGCAACGGAGGCGATGCCCGCGCGGTTGAACACCTCGGCCATGTAGTGGGCATGCTGGACCGAGACGCAGAAGCCGATGGCCCGCATCTGCTCGGTGCTGGTGACCTTGTCGCGGAGTTCGCGGATCACCTTGGCGGCACGGGCGTCGTTGCCGGTGTAGAGGTTGTTCAGCTGCGCGATGTCGTAGTTGCCGCGCTTCCACTCCAACTGGCTCAGGTCGACGTCGTCAGAGACGCCGAAGTAGTGGAACGGCACGAGCAGATCCGCGTCCAGAGCATCCCAGAGGCGCAGTTCGCTGGCGGTGCGGCCGTCGAAAAACTGCTTGGCGACGTCGACGCCGTCGCCGCGTTCCGGCGTCGCTGTCAGTCCGAGGAGCTGCTGCGGCTCCAGGCGGTCCAGCAGCCGGCGGTAGGTGGGCGCCATGGCGTGGTGGAATTCATCGATGACGACGACGTCGAAGAAGTCGGGTTCCAGCTGCTCGACGCCGAGGGACGAGAGCGACTGGACGGAGGCGAAGATGTGCCTCCACTGCCGTGGTTTGTGCTCCCCGACGTAGAGTTCGCCGAAGGTGCCGTTCTGCATGACGTCTCGATAGGTGCGCAAGGCCTGCTTAAGGATTTCCTGGCGGTGCGCGACGAAGAGCAGCTTCAGGTCCTTGCCGGCTGCTTCGCAGAGACGCTTGTAGTCCAGGGCGGCGATGACGGTCTTGCCGGTGCCGGTGGCTGCGACCACGAGGTTGTGGTTGAAGCCCTTGAGCCGCTCGGCTTCCAGGTCTTCGAGCATTTCCTCCTGGTGGAGGTAGGGCTGGACTTCGAGGCCAGTGGCGGCCCCCGGGATGGCGCTGCGCCGGCCGCCGTTGCGTTCCAGGGCGGCGTCCAGTTTTTCGCCATCGCGTTCGGGATCATAGCTCTGGAAGGCGCGCTGCGCCCAGTAGCTGTCGAAGGTGACCTCGAACTTCTGCAGCAGTGCGGGTGTGCCGACGGAGCTGAGCCGGACGTTCCATTCCAGTCCGTCCAGGAGGGCAGCCTGGCTGAGGTTGGAGCTGCCGACGTAGGCGGTGTCGAATCCTGAGTCCCGTCGGAACAGCCAGGCCTTGGCGTGCAGGCGGGTGGCCTGGGTTTCGTAGCTGATCTTCACCTCGGCGCCGTAGCGGTTGACGAGTTCGTCGATGGCGCGGCGTTCCGTGGCGCCCATGTACGTCGTGGTGATGACTCTTAGGCGGGAACCGCGTTCCTTGAGCTGTGCGAGGGCTGGTTCGAGGAGCCTCAGTCCGGTCCAGCGGACGAAGGCGCAGAGCAGGTCCACGGTGTTGGCGGACTCCATCTCGGTCCTTAGCTCGGCCGCGAGGTTGGGATCGTCCTTGCTGTTGGTGAGGAGGGCGGAGTCACTCAGCCTGGTGGTGGGCCGGCGCAGTCTACGGCGCTTGAGGGTGTCCGGGCGGTGGAGGGACTGGAGTTGGGTGGGGCCCTCGGCGATGCGGTCTGTTGTATTCAGTTCCTGGAGGAGGCGGTTGGCGAGGCCGACTCTCTCCGCCGGTTTGGCTGCAGAGAGGGCCTGCCGGACGGCGTCGGCGACGTGGCGGGAGAGGATGTCCGGGGAGTCATCGTCTTCGATCTCTGCGAAGACTGGCTGGAGTTGCGCCTCTTGGCCCAGACGCTCGCCGAGTAGGTCCGTGTTCAGTAGTTCGTACAGGCCCTCGGGCAGCTGCTCCGCCGCCACTCCCCCAAAGAAATTAGTCACCGCGCCAGGGTATGGGGTGGAAGCGACAATGACGAAAAGTCAAGTTGCCCGGAGGTCACCTAACATGGGCGGATGACCATCTCAGTGGGGGAACTCTTCGACAAATGTGGACTACATCCGGCCGGCGTTGTGAAATGGGGTCAACAGGTTCCACTGGACGCGCCAGGCGTTTATGTAGTCGCTTCAACACCCGACATTCGTGACTCGTCGGGGGCACTTCGGAGCTACAGTCACAATCCCGCGGCGTTCGAAATGCTGCGCGATGTCTGCCCTGCCGTCGAGATCGACGGAAAATCCGCCACGGGCGATGAGATGGCGGCGCGCGTTGGAGCCTTCTGGATTCCAGATTCCGCTGTGCTCTACATCGGGCGTGCGGGGACCTCCGTTCAGAAGAGGGTGCGTCAGTATTACGTCACACGCATCGGGCAGCGATCGCCACACGCAGGAGGCTGGTGGTTAAAGACCCTCGCTGGTCTGGACGACCTCTTCGTTCACTACGCCTCGGCGTCAGATGCAAAATCGGTGGAGACGGCCTTGATCTCTGCATTCGCTGAATCTGTCCCGCTTGCCAGCGTCAGGAACCTCCACGACCTCCAACACCTCGCACCCTTCGCGAATGTTGAAGTACGGCCGGGAGTCCGGAAGCGGCACGGCATGGCAAACTACAAACTCACGTGATTGCACGGCCGGAACCTGCATTAACAACCGCCAACTTGGCTTTCGCCACTAACATCCGTGGGGTCAATACACCTATGGCTTTGCAGAGCGGTAGTCCACACCGCCCTCTGCGACGACAAGGCCGGTCAGGCAGACAGAACCTTCTAAGTTCGTCAACCCAACTGGCCTGCCGTGCCGAATGAAGGTCCACCCTAACGACTTTGGGGAGGTCCAATGCGCGCTAAAGAGCCCGCTATGCCAAACCAGCGCGTTCATTCTTCTCGATCACAACAGCGTTGCCATTCGCGGTCACTGCAAATAAGAATGGCAGATACAGTGTTCCGCCCGAACTACTCGCGGTCTCGGGGTCCATGGTCAGGTAGTCGAAATCCACTCCGATCACAGCGTTGCATCCGAGTGCATAAGCGGCTTCTTTCAACTCCGCTAGAGCGTTTTGCCTGATGCGCGACAGACCTGACAGCAGATCTGCGCCGACGTCCTTGCTCCCGCGCCCAAACCATCCGTGAGTTGGGCGGTCCATCGATACCGCGTCATCGCCGGAAATGTAGCCTGAGTATTTGGTGATGTTGTAGCCCTCAAAGTTGAAACCGGAGCTGATGAGCATGCTCGCCATGGCCTGCTGCTTGGCCAGCTCGGCTTGATCCGCGTTGGCCTGCTCGAGCGCGAGACGTTCTTGTTCCTGAGCTTCCCGTGCCTTCTCCTGCGTACGGTACTTGTTGAAGTGGCCTACCATCTCGTCCGCGTTGACGCCGTCGTCGACGCTCAGGCCAGTAATTCCAGACTTGAATTGGAAACTGGATTGCCTTAACCACAGATCGAAAGCGGCCGGATCAAGCTGGTATTTCTTGGCAATGTCTCTAGTTTTCATGTAACTCTCTACCGTAGATACTTCATGGCGTGCTGGTTGGGGCGATATCAAGGATTGGGCTTGCATAGCGATAGCTATTCATCGGGGTCTGGCTCACACCTTTGGAGTAGCGTTTGCATGTCCGAAAGCAAACCAACCACGATTTCCTGTTGGGGAACTTTTCCCGAATGCAGAGCCTATCCCGAACGACAGCGTGCCCACACGGAGTACCCTTTCACTTCGAAGAGTTCCCCGCTGCCCCATCGAGCGCACGCAGGTGGCGCCGGACGCCTTTGACCTGCAGAGGCCCAAGGCACAGATCACTTTTTGGTCCGGTGGCGTTACTCCCCTGCCCGCACCCACAACCGCGACGGCCTTCCCCGAGTCCCGTCGGACATCTGCCCGGTCTCCTGCAGCTTCGGCTCCATGAACCGCCGGAACGTATCGCGCATCAGCGTCGCCCCCGCCACCGCCTCATGCAGTTCCCTCAGGTCCTTCAGCGTGAACGGTTCGGCCAGCAGCGCTCCAGGGTCGGGTGCCTCCGCGTAGGCAGCCCGCAGCCACTCCACCGCCTTCGCCACGATGCCCACGTGGCCATAGGGCAGGTCGGCGATCAACTCCGGCTCCCCTGTCACGGATGCCAGCCGGACGCCGTCGGACGTTAGCGCCTGCTCCAACGCTGCCAGCGGCACCACGTCCACGTGCGCTGCCGACAGCACCCAGCCGCGGTCGTCACGCCCCGGGTCGTCAAAGACCTGCAGCTGCCGCGGCACCCGCCCGGAGATCCCCGCCTTCTCCCGCAGACAGCGCAGCACCGCGTCCGCCAGGGTCTCGCGCTCCCGCAGGAACGTGCCGGGCAGCGCCCACTTTCCGTGCTGGTGATCCTCCGCCCGCCGCACCAGCAGCACGCAGACGGAACCGTCCGCCACCGTCAGCACCGCCGTATCCGCCGCCACCGAGGGGCGCGGGTAGTCGAGCAGGGACGCTCCGGGGTCGTTCTTAGAATCCTTCACAGGATTATTTATCGCAGTATTGCGCTAAAGATGCAAGCCATGCATACTGGAACCAATTAGCGCAGAACTGATCTAAATCACCGGGAGGTTTCCCATGAAAGTCCCCCAGCTCCACGTCGGCGCCGGCAGCAGGCTCGGCCCGCTCAGCATCTTCCCCGTCTGGACCTCCGGCTCCGGCAGCCTCGGCATCAGCACCGGCACCCACGCCGACGTGGCCGTGACCGAACTCGCCAGCGGTCCCCAGGTCGCCCGGCTCACCGTCACCAACAACGGCCCGCACCCGGCCCTGCTGCTGGAAGGCGAGCTGCTCGAGGGCGGACAGCAGCACCGGACCTGCGCCCGCGACGTCGTCCTGGGCCCCGGCGAAACCCGCGACATCGACACGTTCTGCGTCGAGGCCGGCCGCTGGGAGGCCGGCCAGTCCAGCCACCGGCGGCAGGCGCGGCGCGCACCGCTGAACGTCTGGTCCGAGCTGGCCAACGGCCTCGACGGCCGCCGCGGCGGCGACCGGCAGGGGCGGATCTGGGAGCGGGTCAGGCGCTTCGACGCCGCCCGCGGCGCGTCCGTGACCAGCTCCCTGCTCGACCACCTTGACCAGTTCAAAGACAACGCGCACAACCGCTTCGATGCCGCCGATGCCCCGGCACCGCTGGAGGGCCAGCGCGGCGTCGTGATCGGGCTGGGCCAGCAGCCGCTGCTGCTGGAGGTCTTCGGTACCGGCACGCTGTTCCGCCGCCACTACCGCCAGCTGATTGATGCTGCACTGCTTGACCTGGAGCTTCTCCCGCCGCAGGTCCTGGCCTCCAGTCCGATGCCGGGCCAGCGGGCCCGCGACTTCGCCGCCCACGTCCAGGCGATGGACTTCGGCACGTTCGACGGCGGCGCCACGGCCGTCGAAGTCCGCAGCCACGGTCCGCTTCGGAGCCGGAACGTCTCCCGCGCCGCCGGCACGGTCTCCGCCGCGGGCATCGCCGTCGAACTTCCCACGCGCCGCCCCCAGCTGGCCCACCTGACCGGCTGGAACACCCAACACCCCCTGATGGAGCTGGCATGAAACTGACCCCCTTGCAGAACGACCGCGCGGCCGGCGTCCTGGTCGCCCTGGCCGCGGGCGACGCCCTCGGCGCCGGCTACGAGTTCGGCGCGCCGTTGCCGGACGGCGCCGCCGTCACCATGAAGGGCGGCGGACCGTTCGGGTTCGCGCCGGCCGAGTGGACCGACGACACCTCCATGGCCGTGCCCATCGCCCAGGCGTTGCTGGAGGCAGCGTCCGACGCCGGCTCCTCCTCCCCCGCGGCGCTCGCCATGGTGGTCCGGGCCTGGACAGCGTGGGCGGCCGAGGCCAAGGACGTGGGCGCCCAGACCAGCTCCGTCATCGCCGCCGCCCGGCGGCTGGCTTCCGCGGCCGGCCGGAGCAAGGTCCGGGCCGCAGATTTCAGCGCCGCGGCTGCGGACTTCCACGCCCGCACCGGCCGGAGCGCCGGCAACGGCTCGCTGATGCGCACCGCCCCGCTGGCGCTGGCCTACCTGGACCGGGATCCGGCTTCCCTGATGGCCGCGGCGGGCGTGCTCAGTGCGCTGACCCACGCTGACCCGGACGCGCAGGAAGCCTGCGGGCTCTGGTGCGTGGCCATCCGGGAGGCGGTCCTGACCGGACGGCTCGATGTGCGGGTCGGGCTGCCGCTGCTGTCGACTGAGCGGGCTGCCCTGTGGCGGGAGCGGATCGAGGGTGCCGAGCGGTCCCGGCCGCGGGACTTCACCCGCAACGGCTGGGTGGTCGAGGCGTTCCAGGGAGCCTGGAGCGCCATCCACTTTGCCGGCTTGTCCGCCTCGGGACCGGCACACCTGCGGGCTGCGCTGGAGGAGGCGGTACGCGGCGGCCGGGACACCGACACCGTCGCGGCCATTGCCGGCGGGCTGCTGGGTGCCGCCTACGGGTACACCGCGGTGCCGTTCGAGTGGCGCCGGCGATTGCACGGCTGGCCCGGGCTCCGGGCCCGCGACCTCATGATGCTGGGCATGGAACTGGGCCGCGGCGAGGGCCGCCGGCCCGCAGCCTGGCCGCGCGCCGAGCGCCAGGACTACAGCATGTGGGGCCGCACAGACGCGCTGGTCCAGCACCCGCACGACGACGGCGTCTGGCTGGGCGGCGTCGGGGCCCTGGGGCGGGTGACGGAGCTGGGGATCGACGCCGTGGTGTCGCTGTGCCGGCTGGGGACGCTGGACCTGCCCGGCGTGGCACCGGAAGACCACGCCACGTTCTGGGTCGTCGACTCCGCCGTCGAGGAGGACAATGCGCATGCCGCGTTTGTGCTGCACGACGCGGCGGCCGCCGTCGAACGTTTCCGCGCGGAAGGCAAGACGGTGCTGCTGCACTGCGTCCGGGCCGAGTCCCGGACGCCGACCGTGGCGGCGCTGTATGGAGCGCGGGTCGCGGGGGTTACGCCGTTGGAGGCGCTGGCTGAGGTGCGGCAGGTGCTGCCTACAGCGCGGCCGAATGCGTTGTTTCTCGGGATGCTCGGCGCGATGCCGACGAGCCCAGTGAATAGTGTCACACCGGCCAAGTAGTCTGCTTTGACGAGCTTGAACAGTCCAAATGGGGGATGAATTGACTGACCTGATCCACAAGGTAATGAATGGGACGGACTCCGAGCCTGCCGCGGCCGCCTCTGTCCCAGCTTCTTACGACTACGCATTCTTGTACTCGTGGCAACAGGAGGCGCTGAAGGCTTGGCACTCAAATGCGCGGCGTGGGGTCGTGGAGGCCGTCACCGGATCAGGCAAGACCCGCGTCGGCATCGCTGCAGCATTTGAAGCCGTCCGCCAAGGAATCAAAGTATTGATTCTCGTCCCCACCGCGGAGCTCCAGCGTCAATGGCTGTCCTCTATCCAGCGCGACCTCCCCCGGGTTCGCCGGGGCGCCCTTGGCGACGGCAGCACAGATTCACTTGACCATGTGGACATTCTGGTGGCGATTGTCCACTCGGCGTCCAACCGCGAGACGCTGCGGAGCCACAAGGCCGGGCTGATCATCGCGGACGAATGCCACCGCTACGCCGCCCTCATGTTCACCGGGGCTCTTCAAGAAGGATTCGCCTGGCGACTCGGACTGACCGCCACGTACGAGCGGTCGGACGGAGAGCACGAGACGGTCTTGTCGCCCTATTTCGGCGGAGTCGTCCACAAGCTTTGGTACGACCGCGCGCTAAAAGACAATGTCATTGCGCCGTTCGACATTGCCCTCGTCGGTGTTGAACTCATGCCGACGGAGAGAGTCAATTACGACGACCTCTCGAACACCATGCTGGAAGCGGCGCGCAACCTGGAGACCTACGCCGGAATCCCCCGGCGACCATTCCATCAGTTCATAGCGGCAGTCGCCTCACTCGCGGGGTCAGACTCCATCACTCGGGAATCAACGATCGCCCGCAAATACATGCGGGCGATGGCGTCCAGGCTCACCTTGCTCGCGGAAGCCCGGACCAAGTACCACGCGCTGGCGGCACTCAAGGAGACCGTGGACCAGTCGCGCGGGACGCTGGTGTTCACCCAAACCCAAGAATCTGCACGGCGTGCCCAGGAGCTGTACACGGCAATGGGTTCGAAGGCTTCTGCAATCTTCAGCGGCATGGCCAAGGATGACCGCCGGCAAGGCATGGAGGACTTCCGCAACGGCACTTCGCAGATCCTCGCCGCGCCCAGACTGCTCGATGAAGGCATCGACGTTCCAGAAGCCGACCTCGGCATCATCGTCGCTGCCAATCGCAGCCAACGGCAGATGGTCCAGCGCCTGGGACGCGTCATCCGCAAGAAGGCCGATGGACGGGTCGGCCGATTGGTTGTCCTGTACTCGAAGGACACTGTCGAGGACCCCGATGTCCAAGGCGAAGAGTTTCTGGGCCGCGTGCTTCCGTTCGCCCGCAATGTCGAGTTCTTCGACATCAGGACCGACTTGGACCGGCTGCAGAGATTTCTCCACCAGATTGTGGCCGAGCCCAAACCCGAACTTCCGCCCTTCCGCGAGGTGGGTCCGATCGCTGGTGGGGAGCAGCCCCAGGCGTCTCCCGAGCCGCCACATGAAGAACCCCAAGACGATGCCGAGCCAACGGGTTTTGATTTGGAAGACGACGAGTGGCCTGAACAGCTCGCCGGCAGTGATGGCGTCACGGATGACGCCGTCGCTGACTATCTCCGTCGGCTGGGCCGCCACGAATTGCTGACTGCTGAGCGGGAAGTGGAACTGGCTCAGGAAGTCGAAGCAGGCCTTTACGCGGAGCAGCTCCTCCTGGACAAAGATGCGCCGCGGCCGCGGCGCGAGACCCGTGAACTTGAATTCCTTGCGCTGCTCGGCAAGCGAGCCGCTGACACGCTCCTGAACGCCAATCTTCGGTTGGTCGTTTCGATAGCCAAGAACCACACAAATCGCGGGCTCGACTTCCTGGATCTCATTCAAGAGGGCAACCTGGGGTTGCACCGGGCGGTCTGCAAGTTCGATTTCACCCTGGGTTTCAAATTCTCAACCTACGCAACTTGGTGGATTCGCCAGGCCATCACCCGGGCTTTGGCCGATCAGGCACGTCTTATCCGTTTGCCTGTCCACATTGTGGAGCAGATTCACAAGCTCCAGTCGGAGCAGCGTACTGCCGTAATGAATGGATCCTCATGCACCAATGAAGATCTTGGCCGCCTCACGGACAACTCAGTCGAGAAAGTTGATTACCTTCTGACCTTGGACAAGGCGATCTACTCGCTGGATATGCAAGTTCCCGATGGCCGAGGAGGAACCGAATCGCTCGCCGAACAGCTGGCCGATCCGTTTGAGCTGGACGTGACGGATCCGCTCTTTCAAGTAGCTATGCAGGAACAGCTGCGTGCTGTTCTGGACACACTTGAGGACCGTGAGGCAGGAATTATTGCTATGCGCTTCGGGATGACTGATGGCCAGGAAAAGACTTTGGACGCAATCGGCAAGGTTTATGGCGTCACCCGGGAAAGGATCCGGCAGATCGAAGTCAAGACAATGAAGAAGCTCTGCCATCCATCACGATCACAAGTGTTGCGACCCTTCACGTTTGACGGCCACGACCCGCTGCACGCCAAAGCACCCGTGGACACGGCAGCCGCTGCCTCGAAGGGCGACCAAGCGGTGTCTTTCGACTGTCACGCCCCGGGGCCGCGCGGCCAACCATCACCACCTGCCGGGCAATGTCGGCCGCTACTGGTAGGAATGGGAGCATGACTACAGCTCCTGAACTCAGTCGGGAACAGCGTGAGGCCGTCATGCGCAGTGAACCAGCGGGCGACGCGTACGCCGCCGGTGAACCTCTCCGCGCCATCGCCGCCGATTTGGGCTGCACGGTCGACGAACTCTGCAATTTCTTGGCCACGCAACCAGCCAGCCACCTTGAGCTACAGCGCGCGAGATCCGTCCGACGCCGGAGCCTGGCCACGGACGAATTTCTTTACAAGAACCGCGTCCTGCTGAACCGGCTGAACGCCGCCGGGATTGCCTGGTCTGATACCCCGAAGGTCCTGAAAGCGCTGCAGACGGCCATCGACGTGGAAGTCGCCGTCGAGCTCGTGCACATTCCCGGAGTCGCTTCCGAGCGGACGGCGAGGGAACTACCTCCACGGACCTTGGGCGACAAGCTCAGTCTTTTGTACGTGGCGGGCAAACACCACGGAATCGAACCGGACTATCAGCTGGCGCTCGGCACCATGCCGATCGAAGAGTTGGCCGAACTTCGGTCACTCATGCAACCCAACCTTCCGCCGCGACGCCTGGCGGAGTTCGCCGCCGTGGCGGAAACTACCAAGCTCGCCATCCGCGCCAGGGCGGCGCGGACCATCTCCTATGCGGACTACACGAAAACGGCGGCGACGGTTTCTTCGCGCCTGGGCAACACGAGAGTTGCCGCCGAGGGCCAGTGGCCGGTGCCGGGATTCGTGCTGCTACGCCGTTACGGTCATGGCTTCTGGGACGATGCACTGCAAGCTGCCGGGCTGAGCCTGCCAGGTTCCGAGTCCGGGTTTACCGACAAAGACTTTTTCGATGCGCTCGACAATTTCACGGAGGAATGCATCGGTTTTGAGCATCCCATGAGCATTGCCATCTATGACCGGTGGGTTTACTCCGAAGCGTCCATGAGGAATGACCGGCCTTCGGCGGTGGAAATCGTCCGTCACTACGGCACCTGGGCTTCCGCAATGGGGATTATCCTTCCGCAAGAGGACGAGGACGACGACGTGCTCGAAGAGGATACTGAGCAAGGCGCCCTGCTGGTCGGCTTGCCATCCGCCGTCCGGCGCGCAATCCACCCGCCGCAACAATCACTGGGGTTTTGAGCGTGAGCACACCTTCATCCGAGACTGACGTTCTCCCGCGCGACGTGATTGGGCAGGTAACCAAATCCTTCCTGGCCGGGGATCCACTGCGGTGCATCGCGGCTGCCGCCAACACGAGCAGTTGGGCGCTTCTGGACATCCTCGGTAGCCGGGTCGCGGACCGGTGCGAGGAGCAGCGGTCCAGGGCCCTCCGGAATCGATGCAATGCCACATTGGCAGCCCTATACCAAGAGCGCGAACGCTTCGAACAGCTCAACCGAGCCGGTATCGATTTCGTGGATATACCCAAGGTTCTCGCCGCGCTCGGAGCACCCGTCGACGTCGACATTGCCGAGGAAATGCTCCGGACTACGCACACGTTCAAGGAACTCGCGCACCGTGCCTACCAACTACATAGGGGTGAGGTGGAGTTTGTTCCTCCCATCGAAATGCTCAGCTTGCTCTACGTGCTGGGCCGCCACCGCGGAGTCCAACCCGATTATGAATTGGCTCTGGGGATGATGCCGCTCTCATCGGTCGCCGAGATCCGGAACTTCCTGGGTCCGGGCGGCCCCTACGGCCAGCCAGCCGAAATCCTGGCGGTCATTGAAACAACGGCGCAGGCCATCCGCGCCGGTGATGACGCCGGAATCTCGTACTCAGACTACGACGAGATAGCGGAGGCAATCTCGGCGGACCTCGGAGACGAACTGCCCGGTCGCGGAGACCTTTGGCCGGTGCCGGCACGCACCGTGCGGCGCCACTTGGGCCAAGGGTTCTGGGGCACCGCGTTGGCTTCCGCAGGGCTGCAGCCGACATTGGACCCAGTTAGCTTCAGCAAGTCTGATTTTGTTGAGGCGGCCCGTAGGTTTGGAGGAGAGTCCCGCTACTTCGGCTCCCCGAAAGACGTGGCAAGCTACGACAGTTGGGCGACTGTCGAAATGGCCGCCGGCCGCCATCGCCCGTCCGTGGTCGCCATCAGGAGGCACTTCGGCGCTTGGGAGTCGGTGATCGGCGCCGCAATGCCGTCAGAAGTCGAGGATGAGTACGACGGCCTTGTCAACCACATCAGAGCCGAGAACGACGTCCAGGAAGGTTGGGCAAAAGCGGGCGAACTGATCAGTGAGGTCCTCGCAAACATGCCGTGGAACTCATTCCTGAGCATTCAATACGCCGAGGACGCCGAAGGACTGACACCCTACGCCCAAGCAGTTCCCAGCGCCGATGGGGTCTGGTTCGAAATTGTGTCCGAGCAATATTTGCCAGCCGACACGTGGCCCATAGATACCGGCTACCTGACCGTGAATGGCTGGTCTGCTCCGAATCACGATTTTCCGAACTGGTTCAAGGACGGTATCCCGCACATTGAAGCGGGGCACCAGATACTCGAAGGCTTCAGATATGGCCGGGACTGCGACGACGCTAGCAAGCTTCGATGGCATACCGGCGAATTCCCGACCGGGCCCGGTCCGGACGGCGGCGTCACACTTGCCGATGCTCTTGCCGGCGCAGTCCAAACACTTCAGAACGCGGCTTGAGCAGTCTCTCAAGGCCATTGCTCGGCGACCTGCCGCATGCACCGAAAATTTCGACAACCATTGGGGATCACAGCATGACGACACAGCACTTTGCATCGGCTCAGGCCGCCCTCGCCGAATTGAAACGGCTGGTGCAGGAGGCGAAAGCGGGAGACCCGTTCGCGCCGGTGACCGTGCTCGTCCCCTCCCGGGCCAGCGCCCTCGATATTCCGCGCTATTTGGCGAGGAAGTCCGGCAGTGGTGTCGTCGGAGTCCGCGCATTCACGCTCATTGATCTGGCCATAGACCTCTTTGCACCGAGTCCGGAGGCCAGTGGCCGAGGTTTGTTGGACCCCATGATCCGGCAGGGCGCTCTGACGGCAAGTCTCGCCCGCAATCCTGGTGTCTTCAAGGAGGTTGCAGACCAGCCCGGCACGGCCGCAGCCCTGACGAGGACTTCCTCGGCGCTGGACGGTGTCAACGTCGACGCCTCGGCGTCACTGCCTGAACTTGTCCCGGACGGACTTCGTCTGAACGACGCAGCCATGACCGCGCTCAAATCGGCGTACTTCACCGAGGCCGAGGCACTCTCGGGAGCGGCAAAGCTCCTTCTCAGCCAGCCGGGGGCTCTGGACCAACTCGGTACAATCATCGGCTTCATGCTTCCTGAGGGCCAGGGGCCCAGCGCCGAGCACCTGCTCGACACGCTGTCCGCTGCGGGCATGCAGTCGCTGGCGGCCGATGGTTCGGTCCGCGGGGTAGATAGCATCTACAGCGCTTCCGATTCCGACGATGAGTGCCGCGCCATCGTGCGCTCCGTTGCGGAGTTGCTCGGCTCCGGCGTCGCTGGGCATCGCATCGGGGTTTTCTACTCTGCGTCAGACCCGTATCGCTCCCTGCTGGCCCGCCGGCTGGATGAGGCCGGCATCGAGTTCAGCGGCCCCTCGGCTCAGCAACTTCGCGACTCGCCCCAGGCCCGCGGCTTGCTGAGACTGCTGCAACTGGACCCGAAAGCTTTGGACGTGAGGGCTGTTCTCAACACCATGGCCGAAGGCAGTGTCCACTGGAGTAACAATGATCTTCCGTCCGCCGCCGCCTGTGAGCGCCTGTACCTGAACCCGCCGCGAGACGAGGAAGCACCGGAGAGCGACGTGGTGCTGGACGAGGAGTCCCAGGAGCGAAAAGCCCGGAGACTGGCGGAGTTGGCCCAGTTCGTCAGTTTCCGCAACGCTCTGTCCGGCGGGTTGGCTCGCGTCGCGAAGGCCTCCTCATGGGCTGGGGCGGCAGCGGAACTCCGAGACTTCGTCCAGGAGTTCCTGGGCCCGCGCTCGGCATCAGAGCACCCGCGGGTCAGCGCCGCCCGGGCTGAAGTCTTAGAGATAGCAGACAGCCTGTCCCTGCTCGACGGAGTGGCGCCCGCTCCCAGCGGTGGCGCGTTGCGCACCGCGCTAGAACAAGGAATCAACCGCCGTTCCGGGCGGAGAGGAAAAATCGGCGTCGGGATCTCGGTTGGGACAATCGCCGACGGCGTTGGGCGGGACCTCGACGTCGTGATCCTGGCAGGAATGGCTGAGGGCCTCGCGCCCTCCAAGGTCCGAGAGGATCCGTTGCTCCCTGACCAGATCAAGGTCGAACTGGGCACCGGCCTTCCGACGGCGGAACAGAGAATTGCCCTGACACACCAGCAGTTTCTCGCGGCGCTGGCCAGCGGATCCCGGACGCTAGTGTTCTTCCCGCGCGGCAATCTTCGAGGCGGGGGATCCTACGAAATGTCCCGCTGGATCTCCGCCGGCCTCGAAGATCCAAAGTCTGTGGTGGAGCTCAGGTCTTACGAGCACGGAATCCGGACGGGCGCCGGAACAACAAACGGCTTGGCCCCCACCGCACAGGAGTGGCGGCTCAGGTCCTGCCTGAGCGGCAAACGCAATGAGCTTGCCTCCGACGACAGTGTCCTCCACCGTGCCCTGGAAATCCGCCACGACCGCCACCACGGCGCGTTCTCGCGCTTCAACGGGGATCTGTCGCGTTTTGCTGGAAGCTTCTTCAATCCGGCCAAGGCCATCTCACCCACAAGCCTCGAGGACTGGGCAACCAACCCCTTCAGCTACTTCATGAAGCGGGTCCTGAAGGTCAGCGTGTTCGAGGACATCCAATTGGAGCTGCAGATCAGTCCGATACAGCGCGGAGAGCTCATTCACAAAGCCCTCGAAACGTTTGTGCTCGGAGCAACCGAAGATGGGCAAGCATCCACTGAGCAGGACCTCACTTCGATAGGCGAAATCCTCTTCCAGAAACCCGAAAACTCAGCGTGGCTCGGCCACCTCTGGGATCGGGATAGGAGCCGAATGCTCGCGGACCTGCGGCGGGTGTTCGCGGCGGACCAACGTGACGCTGCCAAGGGATGGACCTATCAGCAACCGGAGGCAGGGTTCGGGCCCGCCGAATACGGCAAGCAGTATCAGCATGAGTCGGTAAACCTGGCCCTGCTCGATGGACAGGAGATTCAATTCCTTGGCTTCGTTGACCGGATCGATCGGCACGAATCCGGGGCCGTCCGAGTCGTCGACTACAAGACTGGTGGCACCAGCAGATTCAAGGGAATGTCTCAAGCGGATCCTACGGCTGGCGGGAAGAAGTTTCAGCTGCCCGTCTATGGGCTCTTTGCGCGCAGCCTCCAGGCCGACACTGCAGTTCCGGTCCAGGCCCAGTACTGGTTTGTGTCACAGGATGCAGACCCGATTGGGTATGCAGTCGACGACGCGGTGCTCCATCAGTTAAGGACGGACGCCTCCGTGATCGTCTCCGCTCTGCATCGCGGCATCTTTCCGCACAAGCCGGAGGAGTCGAGTTTCTCCAACTTCACTAACCTGGCCGGCACCGCCGGCGCCAAACATACTTGGCAGCGGCTTTCCAAAACCTCCGAATTGGTCTCACTCGCTATCCTGAAGGACGACAAATGAGCAGCGCAACAGTTCTTCCCCCAGCTCTGGAACTGCGCGATGAAAGCCACCGCGTTATCGTGCGCACGATGCTGGACAAGACCGTTTTCGTCGAGGCGGGCGCCGGCAGCGGCAAAACCCGGGAGCTTGTGGAACGCATCTGCGCCCTGGTGGATTCCGGCGTCGAGCTCCGTGGCATCGCGGCCATTACATTCACCGAGAAAGCAGCCGGCGAGCTGCGGGAGCGAGTCCGCAAGCGGCTCGCGGTTGCTAATGAGTCCAACGAGGCCAACGACGTGACCGAGACGCTGCGGGCGGCAGCTCTCAACCAGCTGGACACGGCCCCAATCGGGACTATCCACTCTTTCGCGGCCCGGCTGATTGGCGAGAACCCAGTGGCCGCCGGTGTCCCGCCGATGATCGACGTCGTCGACGAGCTGCGGTCCCAAATCGCGTTCACCAAACGTTGGGAGGCAGTGGTCGCGGCCCTGTTCAACGAGCCCCGCGCGGACAAGGCGCTGAGGGCCCTGCTGGCGGTCGGTGTCACGCTGGACAACCTCCGCGACCTCGGACGGGCCCTCGACTCAAACTGGGATCGTCTGGAGGACAGCCCGTCGGAGACCAGATACATCCCCGAGCTGAACGCCGGGCCGATTATCCGGCAATGCTCTGACGTCGTGGCCCTGCGGGAACACTGCACCAATCCGAATAACGTATTGCTGGCCAAAGGCCTGAGCGGGCTTGAGGCCTGGCTATTGCAACTCCAGGAAGCACAGTCCGCTGACGATCCGAACATGTTGATGGGTGTCTTGCGCAAAGTTCCGACCGCCCACCTCAAGGGCGGAGCGAAGGGAGACTGGCAGATTCCCGTCAACCAGGTGCGAAGTGCAGCACAGGATGTCGTGGCAAATGTCGCGGAGCTCATTGCGAGCATTGTAGGACCCGCGCTGGAGACGGTTACGTCCATAATGTCCGGGATCTTCCTAGACGAAGCCGGGAAACGTCAGCGGCGGGGTGAACTGGAGTACCACGACCTGCTGGTCCACGCCCGCAACCTGCTGGTTGGCGAGGAGCGACGAGAGATCCAGGCCGCCGTTCACCGCCGCTACCACCACGTCATGCTCGACGAGTTCCAAGATACTGACCCTATCCAGGCTGAGATTGCCCTGCGAATCTGCTCTGACGAGGTGTGCGGTCCAGGCGACTGGGAGAAGCTCCCGATACCCGCCGGACATCTCTTCACCGTTGGTGATCCAAAGCAGTCCATTTATCGCTTCCGACGGGCCGACATCGCTACCTATATGACGGCCCGAGGGCGCGCCGAAACGGATACGGCGGCGGAGGTAGCCCGGCTCAACACGAACTTCCGGTCCACTCCCGCCGTTCTTCGCTGGGTCAATCACACGTTTGCACAATTGATCGAGGCCAACGGCAGCATCCAGGCGGACTACCAACCACTCCATGCGGACCCTTCCAGGCCCGAGGTGGACGACTCCACTGGTCCCGCCGTAGCCGTCATTGGACGCAGTGGAATGATGCCGGGCGCCGACGGAGAGAAGCCCAGCGCCCAGGCCCGGCATGCCCAAGAAGCCGCGGACGTGGCGGCAGCCATTGGTTTGGCCCTGGGTCATGCGGGCTCGCCATGGCAGAAGCAGTCTGGAGCACCCTCCTACGCGCTTTCCAACCTCGAGTCCCGGGACATCTGCATCCTCCTGCCCACCCGGACGTCACTGTCTCACATCGAACATGCACTGGACTCGGCGGGCATCGAGTACCGGGCTGAAGCTTCCTCATTGGTCTACGGAACCCAGGAGGTCCACGATCTGCTCCTCCTGCTCCGGTCCCTCGCCAACTCGGCGGACCAGGCGTCCCTGGCCCTAGCGCTGCGGACGCCCTACCTCGGCTGCGGTGACGACGACTTGTACGAATGGCACGCCGGAGGCGGGTATTGGAGCATCCATGGAACGGCTCCCGAGGCTTTGGCGGGATCGCCTGTCGCCAGCGCGCTGAGCTATTTGAAGACGCTCTCTTGGGATCTTTCCTACAGTCCCCCGTCGGAGATCATGGAACGCATCCTGGCTGACCGCCGGGTGCTCGAGTCCGCGACGGACTCGCCACGCTACCGGGACGTCTGGCGCCGCTTGAGGTTTGTGGTCGATCAAGCGCGCGCGTGGTCCGAAGCGACCCACGGCAGCCTGCGCGACTACCTGCTCTGGGCCGCCGTTCAGCAAGAGGAGAATGCCAAGGTCAAAGAAGCCGTGGTCCCCGAGACAGACGCCCAAGCCGTCCGGATCATGACCATCCACGCCTCCAAGGGGCTTGAGTTCCCCATGGTGGTTCTGGCTGGGGCGGGCAGCACCAGAGGTGGCTCGTCGGACAAGGCCCTCTGGGACGAGTTCGGTCAGTTGCAGGTGCACATCTCGGGCAACATCGAGTCGGCCGGCTATCCCGAGGCCAAGAAGGCGGAGGCCGAACTGCTCGCTGCGGAGAAACGCCGGCTGCTCTACGTGGCCTGCACACGGGCCACCAGCCACCTCGTCGTATCCCTCTACAGCGGGGGCCCTTCGAGCCTCAGCGGCATGCTGGGCTCAGTCGACGATCCGGAAACGGTGCAGGAACTTGAGTTCCCCGAAGCGTTCCCCGCCCGCGTGAAATCCCAGCACGGAGTGTCTCCTGTACCGGCATTCGACGAATGGCAGGACATGCGTGCTCGGTGGGTTGCGCAGTCCGCAATTCCTGCCAGCACGTCTGTGACTGCACTGACCAAGGGCGGCGCTGTGCCGGCCGTCCAGGCGGCGGGTACGCGGGACGAGCCGCCGCAGGAACTGAGCTTCGCCGACGACGGCGCTGCCTCCGGTGCGCCATTCTCAAGCGGCGCCGTCGGGATGCATGGTGCTGACTTCGGCACGGCATTGCACCGTCTTATGGATGTGTCAGGTCTGCATGCCGATGACGGTTTCGGAGGCCTGGCCCGGACCGTGGCCCTGCAATTCGGGCTGGAGTCCGCGACTGACCTTGAAGCCTGCGCCCGATCGGCGATGTCAGCTGTTCCCGTCCGACGAGCAGCGGAGCGCCGGCATTGGAATGAGCTGCCCGTTGCAGTAGAACGCGATGGGGTGGTGATCGAGGGCATCATCGATCTGTTGTACCGGGAGGACGACGGCAGCCTGGTCATCATTGACTTCAAAACGGATGTGCAAATGTCGGAGGCGACTCAGTCCGCATACTGGCAGCAGCTCGGCCTGTATGCCGAATTGCTCGCCGAAACCACCGGCGAGCAAGTGAGCGAACTCGTATTGGTGCTGTGCAGGCCCAGCTTCGCTGACGTCCGTCGGCAGAAGCTCGAGAACCTGCCAGTGCCGGTTTCCTGATGCGGAAGAGAGAGGTACAGCGATGAGATGCATTCCAGCCGAGCCTGAATTCGGCGATGGCCAGTTGGCCGAGAAAGCCGTTTGGGAAGCACTGAAGGCCAGCCTGCCGGAGGAGGCGGTGCTGGCGCATTCCGTCCGGGTTCGGGACGGCAGGTCAGAGCACGAAATTGATCTGCTGGTCCTTTGGCCCGGCGTCGGAATGGCCGCCATTGAAGTCAAAGGCGGCCAGATCTCCGTAGACGATGCCCAGTGGTACCAGTCGGACCGCAGCGATAAGCGCAAAATTCAGAGCCCCGTTGCCCAGTCGCAGGGTTCACAGCACGCCTTCAAGAACTGGATCAGCGGCCAAACCGGGTCTCGCCTGACCAGTCGATTCGCTTACCTCGTGGCCTTTCCCTACACAAAGGTTCCTCAGACTTGGAACATGGCTGGTTGCCCGCGAACCTTGGTCCTGGACCAGACGGATATGCAATCCGCCGCTGAACTTGTCCGTCGGGCAATCGAACAGGAGGGAGGCGGCGCTACTCCACTCGCCGCTGCCTTCACTGAACGAATCGTTCGCCAGCTAAGCGGAACTCTCGAGCCCGCCGGAGACCACCAGGACCCCGCGCAGGACGAGTACGTGCAGGACCACCTGACGGAAGGACAGGCAGTGCTGCTCCGCGCAACGCGGTCACTGCGCCGTGTGCAGTTCACCGGAGGCGCCGGCAGCGGTAAGACATGGCTGGCTGTCGAAAAGGCAAAAGTGCTCTCCAAGTCCGGGAAACGGGTTGGCCTGTTCTGCTACAACAAGGGCCTCGGACAGTACCTTCAGGATCAGGTAGAGCCATGGCGCCAGGCAAAGCCGGTGTTCACCGGGGAGTTCCACGACTACGCCCGCGGGCTTGGCGTGCCGGACGGAGTCGGCCAGGCCTACTTCGATGAGGACATGCCCCGGCAACTCAAGTCACTCGCTGCCACCATGGACGAGTGGCTGAAGCTGGACGCCGTCGTTGTTGATGAAGCTCAGGACTTCGCGCCACTGTGGTGGGAAGCGCTGTTGGCTTGCACGAAGGACCCGGACACCAGCGAAGTCTTCGCGTTCCAGGACGATCATCAGGACGTCTACAGCCGTTGGACCGGTGCCTTGGGAGATTCCGGTCATCCGGCGGTTGGTCTGGTGCCCATCCACATTGACGACAATCTCCGGAACACCCGAAAGATCGCGGACACATTCAAGTCATTCGCCGGCGAGCATTTCACTCCGCGAGGCAGCACGGGACTGCCTGTCCGTCGAGTTGAATGTGCCACCGAGGACGCCCTGGACGTGGCTGAGGACTGTGTCGATGCCCTTATCGAGGAGGGGTGGGCGAACAACCAAATCGCCTTGTTGACGACCAAAGCACGGCATCCCATCCATCGAGAGTTCTTCGAGACCGGCACGACCGCGGACTATTGGCGCGAGTTCCACGCGAACGAACGAGAATTCTACGGCCACGTCCTGGGCTTCAAGGGTCTGGAGCGCTCCGTCGTAGTGTTGTGCGTGAACGGTTTCAAGGAGCCTAAGCGTGCGGCGGAGCAGCTGTATGTGGGGCTCTCCAGGGCACGGAGCCTCCTGGTCGTGGTCGGCGACTCCGGGTTGCTGGCGGAGGCAGGCGGTTCTGAACTCGGTCGGATTCTGTCGAGAGCGCAGATCTGGAGGCCCGCTGACGTGTCGAGATGAGCGGCCGCAGATGCCGGTCCTGACTGGATGATGTCCGACCCCTGACACACAATGTTGCGTATTCACAATGACAAGGGGGAAAGATGGCGGACGGCTACGAAATCTTTGATACTGGGCACGGATCAATGAAACGCACCCATTACCGGCTGAACGCCAAGGAAATTGACCAGGTAATGCGCGCAGTGCCGGCGCTAAGCCTAAGTAGCGCCGCCGAGGCGCGCCAGATGCTTCTCAAGGGGTCGGGGCGTAATGTCCAGACCGTCCCAGAACTCTACGACGTCGAACTCGGCAGGGTCCTCGACTACTTGGAGAGGCAAAGGCGCATCCGACGGTCATCTGGCCAGCTCTGACGAGCAGGCTGCCAGCACTGATTCATCCGCCTCGACTCATTTCGGGGTGTCGAAGGCCTGATATGGGCCGAAAGTCACCACCAGCGGTGCCGGCACTCCGGGTTCTGGCACGCCCACTCGGGTGTGCCGATCCCCGTTTTGCCGGTGGCGGGGTATTCACGGACAACCATGTCGATGCAGAAGCCTGCGAACTCGATGTCAAGCCCCGGGTTTGGTGGAGGGTTTGTTAGACCCGTTCCATCGTTTTGATGGTGGGCAGATTTGAGTAGAAAATGGTTTCTGCTTCCACTGGCGGGATATAGCCGATCTCGCCGTGGAGACGCCGGTGGTTGTACCAATCGATGTATTCAGCGACGGCGATTTCAAGGTCGTTGATGCCGGTCCATGGACCTTTGTTCCGGATGAGCTCTGCCTTGAAGAGGGAATTGAGCGCCTCTGCCATGGCATTGTCGTAGCTTTAACCGGCTAATAATTGGGTGCACTTCGCCATAACTGGCTAATCTTCAGGCGTCAGCGTGGTGTGCTGTGCGGCCTGCCTTCGAGCTGCCGGAGGCGTTCTTCCTGGTTGCGGACCCGCGCGGCCAGCGCATCAACCAGCGTGCTGAGCCGGAGGATCTCCAGGGCCATATTCTTCTCCGAGTCCAGGCGTGTTTCCGCGATGCGCCGGTGGATGAGATCGCGTGCCGCGGCGTTGCGGTAAAGGCTCGAGCGCGGGATGCCTGCAAGGGCGGCAACCGCGGTGATGCTGATCCGGGCGCCCTGGCCAGTGAGCTGGCGCAGGGCTGCTTCGACTCTTTCGTTCAGCGGTTCAGGATTCATGCCGTGCCGGTTTCCCGGATGAGCAGGTCCAGCTGGTCCACGAGCGCTTCGTGCCGGCGTGCTTCGCTGTCCCAGCCACGGCCCCGGGCATCTTGGGCCAGCATGGCGGCATCCTTGCGCTGGGCTTGGAGGACCGGGAGGTTGCTGTTCTCGGCGCGGAAGCTGGGGCAATGCTCGCAGATGTTCGCGTAGGGACAGGCTTCCTGGGCCGGGGCGCGTAGGCAGTAGCCGCCGGCCAGCCGGGATTTGATGGTCGGTGTCTCACGCCAGTTTCCGCTGGTCACGGCCGTGATCGGCAGCAGCGTCCTTCCCGTTCCGGTCGTGGTGCCGATGCGGGTCTTGGCCAGGTCCAGGGCTCGCTCGTATTCGGTGCGCACGGTGGAATCAAAGAGAGATGCGTAGCGCAGGCTCATCTCCGCCGAGACGTGCCCCAACAGGCTCATCAGGGCTTGGAGGGTGACGCCGGCATTGATCAGGGCAGTCGCGTAGGTATGGCGCAGTTGGTGTGTGGTCACGTGCCCCAGTCCGGCATTGGCCGCGGCGCGGTCCAGCTCTGAGCGCAGTCCGTTTACCTGCAGCCGCTTCCCGTGGCGGGTGAAGAGGAACTGCACGGGTTTGCCGCTCACGGGGTGGGTGATCGCCTGGCCCGGGGACCGGGTGGAGATGATCCGGTCCAGCAGGGCCAGGCTGTCATCATCCAGGGGCACCATGCGTTCGGTCTTCATCTTGCCCAAGGGGACTTTCAGCCAGGCGCCGTTGCCGGAGAGCTGGTGGACGCAGTCCAATTCCAGGTCCAGGAGTTCACCAACTCTCAGTCCGCAGGCTCGTTGCAGCAGCAAGGCGTCGGCGACCAGCCTGTTGGTGGAATTCAATAGGGCTTGGGCGAGCATCCTGTCGCTGTCCGGCGGCAGGTAACGGGGCAGAGGGCGGGGCAGGCGGGGAACATCGGAACGGAAAAGCAGTTGCCGTGCCGGGGCATCCGGCCATCCCCATTCGGTGATTTCCCGCAGAAAGTTTGAGACGGCATGGATTCTGCGGGCCTGCTCCGCAGGCGAGAGTATGCCCCCGCTCTTGGTGTTCGGGGCCCGACTCAACGCGATGAGGTACGGCTCGATATGCCGGCACCGCTCCAACCCGGCAGGTCCGGAAAGGTCAGGGTCCAGCGTGGTGACATACGCACCAAAATGGGCCAGCCGGGTCGCCAGCGAGGACACGGTATGGGGCACGCAGGTCACGGTCTTGCGATCCAGATACCGCACCAAGGCCCCGCCCAGGGGCCCGTGGACCGTTTCCATTCGTTGGGTGAAGGAGCGGCGAGTATCTGGTTTCGGTGGTGGTTCGGCCATGAGCTCGGCATGGAAGAGCACCCTGCGGACATCGGCGCTGAGCACCAGATAGGGGTGGGCGGAACGTCCGCTGCGTTGCTCCCGTGCCCGGCACGCGGCCTCCACTTCCTCCAGATCCCCGGCTCCCACCGCCGAAAGCGGGCCACCGCGGTGAAGCAGGATCCGAGCCACGATCCCGGTGGTCATGGCACGGCTGACGCGTTCGCTAAAGCCCAGCGTGCGGGCCTTGTCCAGGAAGAAGAGCAGGTCTGTTTCGAGTGCTTGGCCTGGCGCACGCGCTGAGGATATTGGTGAGTTTGGTTTCCAGAAGATACCCGTAGTCACCGTGGATTCTTCCGGTGAGCATCAGGAAAAGGACGAAGGGCGTCGTATGGTGTCGGGTTTCCCACCGCATCTCAAGGGGTTCTCCCAGCCAGTCTTCGGGGACCGGCCAGCGGGCCATGAACGTTCTGGCAGCAGAGAATGCCGGCATGGAACCGTGCCCGCGCGAGGCCAGGTAGTCCCGGTATTCACCCACGACCAAGGCCGGGTCTTCAATCCGTGGATTGTTGGCGTCTGCGGGCAGCATCATATTCGGCTTTCACATGGGCCGGGGCCAGATGGATATAGCGGGCGGTGGTGTTGATGTGGGCATGGCCCAGCAGTTCGCGCATGACGGCCAGATCAACCCCTGCCTCTGCCAGAGCGCTGCCGAAGGTATGACGCAACGCGTGTGGGTGGCCTTCGGCGACGCCGGAGATTTCCCGGTGGTAGCGGAAGATGGTCCGCAGCCCCGCCGGTGTCAGTGGCTGGCCGCGGGTCTTGCCCTTGGCCACCAGAAAGAGCATCCGGCTTGTTGATTCGGGGCGTTCGATCAGCAGGTAGGTTTGGATGGTCGCGGCAACATCTGTATCCAACGGGACCCGGCGTTCCTTGGATCCCTTGCCGTGCACCAACAGCCAGCGCGCACCAATATCCACATCACCCACCCGCAAGGCCAGCACCTCGCCGGCGCGCAGCCCGCAATAGAGCATCAATCCGGCCATGGCCCGGTCCCGCCAGGATTTCAGGCCCTGGAAGAGAGCCACGACCTCCTCATGGTCCAGGGCGCGTGGAAGCCGGCGTGGTTCGCGTAGCCGCAGGGCGGAGCGTGGTTGGGGACGGGCCAGATGCCCGAGCAGCCCGGAGCGGTGGCCCTGCCAGTGCCATCTGGTTTCCGCTCCCCGCGGGACCGGGTTCTTCAACGCCGGATCACGCATCACCATGAACGTGAAGAGCCCCGATACGGCGGCTAATCGTCGGTTGACTGTGGCCGGGGCATAACCGTCGGTTCGTTGACCTTGGAGGGTCAGGACGTTGGGTCCGGGGCGGCCCGGAACCGTGGCGTGACGGCAGGCGGTGAGGTAACGCAGCAACACGTCGGTGCTCACCTCACCCAGGCCAAGTCCTTCAAGGGCCAGCCAGCGGCAGAAGGCCAGCAGATCGAATCCGTAGGCACGCACCGTCGCCGGCGAATAGTTGCGGTCCGCCAAATAGCCAAGGTACTCATTGACCGTGGTGAACGCGGCTGAGCCCGCCCCGGCGATCAACCATCCTCCGCCAGAGGCCTCCAACCTCAAATCCGGGTCGGTCTCCATGGAACAAAAGGGTCTGCCCTGTTCGGACCAATGTCAAGGGTTGCCAGCGGATTATCGGGAGCAAATAACTGGATTAGCCGGTTAACGGGGAATCGCCCTTGGCTCCCACGGAGGCGACCGCCTCGGCGTCAGCAAGGCGTTCGGTGTATCGGATGGCACGATACTGCACCCCTCTGTCTGAATGGTGTACGAGCTGGGAGAGGTCCTTCCCAGCTCGCCGGCGGGTCCACAACCCCATCTCCAGGGCGTCCAGTGCCAGGGCTGTGTGCATGGTCGTGGACAGCTGCCAGCCGACAACCCGGCGGGAGAAAACATCCAACACAAAGGCCGCGTAAACCCAGCCGGAGAACGTTCGAACGTAGGTAATGTCTGCGACCCAAAGGCAGTTCGGAGCAGGTGCGCTGAATTGCCTCCGGACCAGATCCGCCGGCCGCTCCGACAAGGGTCCTGGCACCGTTGTGCGAGGCCCCTTGGCACGGCGCACACCGTGCAACCCGGTACGGCGCATCAACCGCTCCACAGTGCACCGGGCCACTTTGTGGCCCTCACGGTTCAGGGCCGCATAGACTTTCCTGGCCCCGTAAACACTGTAGTTCTCCCGGTGCACCCGGCTAATATTTTCCGCTGTCACGGCGTCCGCGATTGATCGTTTGGACTCCGGTCGTGCCTTGGCAGCGTAGTAGGTCGACGGGGCGATCGGCAGCTCTCGGCAGATCGGCTCGACCCCGTATTCGTCCTTGTGATCATCGATGTAGGAGATCATCGTCGGGAGGGGCGGTCGAGCTCCGCCGCGAAGAAAGCCGATGCAGATTTCAAGATCGCATTCGCCCGCCGCAACTCGACGACCTCGCGTTCCAGCTCTGCCAGGCGAGTCGCGTCTTCGGTGGTGGTGCCAGGGCGCACGCCCTGATCGATCTCGACGGTACGCACCCAGCCACGGATCGTGTCAGCAGGAATGCCCAGCTGCGTACCAATCCGGGTGCAGGCACCCCGCCGGCCACTGGGGCTTTTCTGCGCGTCCATCACAAGCCGGACCGCCCTCTGGCGAAGCTCGTCAGGATACTTTTTTGGTGCTGACATGGTGCTCATCCTTTCAAGGACTCAACACCCTCCATTAAACCCGGGGCGGTTCACGATGTTCTCTGGCATTGCTTCGCGCGCCGACGGCATGATCATCCCGTACTCGATTCGCCAGGCCTCACTGCCGCACATCGGGCATATGCGCGTGGCAGCGCGTTTCGTCTTCGATTTCGGGCCGGAGGTCGTTTCGTCGGGAGTCATGGAAGCACTGTAGGCCCCCGGTCCGACACATAAGAGCATCTACGGGATTTACAAAAAGTTCTAAGCTCCTAAAAAATTTTTGTAACTTAGCGCGAGGTGCCGGCCAAGCGTGGCTTTGATCGTTTCCGGGAGGGTAATGGCGTCGTTAGAGCTGCTTTCCGCTCCTCCGTGAGCCTTTCATCCGGCCAGGAGGGTCCGCTGTGGGCCTCTACCCTGCGAAATAAAAGTCGAGGGTAACTTCGGGAGCGACACTTGCGATAATCCCGGAGTAGTACGCCTTGGCCTGCTCTTTCAAGGCTTCTTCATTTTGGGAGATGTACTTCTGCTTATTCTCATTACTGAGAATGTTGTTGACCATCCGCGTTTGGACGGCTGGCTCGGCCAGCCAGCTAAGCGGGTTGCCGCTCTCGAGAGCATCCTCGAACACGGGATTGTCAAAGCCGATGAACTTGGATTCAGGGATAGTCACGCGCAGCGACTCTGGACCGGTTCGTTCGACCTTCACCTTCGCGCCGTCGACGCCCAATTTCGCGTCGAACTTGTACTGGAGCAGAGTGGTTTTCTCGCTCGCGGGGATAGCCACGCCGAAAATTTCCCTATTGCTTTCGTACCTATCGATGCCCTCGATGTGAAGGCTGAGCAAGGCGACCTCTTGCACTCGCGTGACGGCTTGAACCACCTGGGAATCACGTTCGCTGGAGCTGCTGGTGAACAGGGACTTGAGGGCGAGTGCGTTAACTCCGCCGGATGCGAATGCGGCGGCCGCTCCCCCACCCAGCAACACCAAAAGCAGCGCGGCCGGCCAAAGCAGCACCCGGGCTTTGAAAAACTTCATGACGATTCAATCTCCAGTTTCGTTCGACGCGGAGGGGTCCTCGAATTCCGTGTTTTGGAAAGACGTCGGCTGTCCGCCGCCTCAAGGCTCCTCGAACTTTATACATAGGCGAAGATCACTCTGTCGTGGCACGCCCAGCCGCCCACGAAATTAGTCTGAGCGCCGAGGGTCGAGCAGGAATCTGTCGACTGGCTGACCCAGGGCCACGGCGCCGTCGGTCGGCACTTGGAAGTCCGACGATGGTGCACCTCCGGGAAAATCTTCTCCTCGGGGCGTGCACCAAAGGATGAGCGCCTCGTTGGGTTAGCCTGATAAAAGTTCAGCGGCCTGTCTGTCGGCAACCGCGCGCATCATTGCACCTACCGGGGGATTACGCCATGCCTGAAACTCCGACTGACGTAGTCGACGATTTCGATACCGTCGACAGTGACGAGCCCACTGACGCCGACCGGAAGGTCGTGGAGGATGAGCGAGCCGAGTTGCGGGAGTTCATTAAGAGGTTGAGCCCCGACGACATCAAGTCGGGCGGCTGGTTCACCAAGCTCATCGCTCACGCACTAGGCTCCTACACTGACAAGGTCAATTGGCAGTACTTCCAAGAGCGCTACCAAGGTGTGCCCGCAGATGCCATCGTTGATCAGCGGATCAAGATAGCGACTCGGTACGCCGCTCTTGAAGGTGGGCTCTCCGCCAGCGCTTACTCTGCGGCCGTCATCACTACTATGGGGAGCCTTGGGGGCTCCTCGCCTGCGACTGTCCCGGCCGCCATCGCGACCGTTATGGTCGACGTCGCGTTCATCACGCAACTGCAGCTCCGTCTGGCATACGACGTCGCAGTCCTCTATCGGGTGCCGCTCGATTTGTCCGACCCTGAAGACACATGGAAACTCATCCGCGTGGCGCTCACGATCAAGAGTGGCGAACTGGTTCGTGGCGGCGTGACCAGAGCTGTCCCGGCTATTGTGCGGCCACTGATCAAGCGCTATTACTCCGGCGCGGTCCTGGCCGCCGCCAAGGGGCTTCCCTTCGTCGGCAAGTTTCTCCTGCAGCGAAGTGTCATCAAGATCGGCATCCCCCTAGTTGGGATTCCCCTCTCGGTGGTCATGAACCGCTACTCGACGCTGCTTGCGGGTCGCCACGCACAAGCCGTCTTCCGCAACGAAGCGCGTGTGATTGAACTCGCCGAGAACACGATCAAGGGCAGTCAGCATCCTCAGCTGATGCTTTGGGTTGCGTGGCTGGTGATTATGGCGGACGGCAAAATTACCGACGACGAGACTCTCTTGTTCCGTAACCTCGTGAGTCTGGTCCGGGACCACCATCAGGTGGTGGATGAGGAGCTCGCCCGACTAGTTGATATCGACCCTGCCGAGGTGTGGCGACGCCTAGACAACGAGCCGGGGGATCTGTGTGAAATCCCCGGTATCGCCGAACGGGTGGCTTCTGTGGATGGTGCGCCAAACAAATTTGAGAACGCAGTAATCGCCGAACTGCGAGATCGGTGTAAGAGCCGGGCTAAACACCAACGGGGCGGCTAAAACTGGCAGAGGAGCCCGTTGTTCTAGGCGGCACTGGCGGCCGGACCGGGCTCGCCGGAGCGGGAGATGTTCCACTTTATCCGCGGTCCCGAGGGTGACGCTTCCCCGAACAACTGGCAGAGCGTGTTCGGCGGCCGGGCGTGGAGCCGCGCCAATCCCGCATCCGCGACAGACCGCGACTGGTACCTGCACCTTTTCTCCGCCGGCCAGCCGGACTGGAACTGGCGCAACCCGGCCGTCGGCGACTACTTCGACGGCGTGCTGCGCTTCTGGTTCGACCAGGGCGTGGACGGGCTCCGCATCTACGTCGCGCACGCGCTGTTCAAGGCCGAGGGTTTGCCGGATGCGCCCTCGGAGGGCGGCGTGGTGGACGGGCTGCGGTCCAACCCGCAAGTCTCGGACCAGGAGGAGGTCCACGAGGTGTACCGCCGCTGGCGCGCCCTGGCCGAGAAGTGTGAGCCGCACCGCCTGCTGGTGGGCGAGGTCAACCTGGAACCGGCCCGCGCCGCCCGCTACACCCAGGCCGACGAGATGCAGCAGGCCTTCGCGTTCGCGTTCGTGAAGCTGGGCTGGGACCCGGAGTCGCAACGCCGCATGGATCCTCACATCCTGAAGCCTGCTGCAGCGCCGGATCTTTCTGGAGTGGCCGACACAGCCAAGGCCAGCCACCCCAGATGAACCCGTAGGGCGCGCCCGGCCAGACCGGACGCGCCCTACGCGTGCACCGGACCCGCGGGGTGGGTCCGCAGCACGCGATCTAGTCGATCAGCACCGGTTCCTTGGCACGCTCCGAGGATTCCCCAACCCGCGCAACCTTCCGGTTCCGCTGGTTCAGCCAGCAACCCACCGCAAGAAGCGCGACAAGCCCAAATGTGCTCAGGAGCTGGGGACGGGAATCCTCGCCGATGAAGCCCACCGTGAAGATCGCCGCGAGGATCACCAGACCAAACATCGTCAGCCACGGGAAACCAGGCATCCGCAGGGGAAGCTCCGTGCCCTCACGGTCGGCGCGGAGGCGCAAGGCGAGCTGAGCCAGTAGTGCGGACGTCCACACCAGCAGGCACGTCGACCCAACGATGTTGAGCAGGACGGGAAGGACCATGCCGGGGAAGGCCAGCTCCAGCACCACCGTGACAACACCGAAGGCGACGCTGGCCAGGACGGCAACCACCGGAACCCGGGCCTTTGACACCGAGGCAAGCAGGCGCGGTGCTTCACCGCGATCCGCGAGGGAGTATGCCATCCGTGACGCACCGTAGAGATTGGCGTTGAGGGCCGAGAGCAGCGCTGCGACGGCCACCAGGGTGATCGCGGTGGCTGCGCCGGGCATGCCGGCGGCCTCCAGCACGGCAGCGAACGGGCTCTTCAGCCCCGCCGAACCCACGGGAACCACGGCCGCAATAATGAAGATGGAACCGATGTAGAAAACCAGGATGCGCCACAGCACCGTGCGGACCGCTTTTTTCACGCTGCGGGCAGGCTCTGCGGTCTCGGCGGCCGCCACGGAGACAATCTCAGTGCCGCCGAACGCGAACGCCACCACGAAAAGCGCCGTCGCAATCCCGGCAAAACCGCTGGGCGCGAACCCTGCACCCGTGAAGTTGGACAGGCCCGGCGACTGCACGCCCGGCAGCCAGCCGAAGAGCAGCGCAGCGCCCACCAGGAGGAACCCGAGGATTGCTGCCACCTTGAGCAGGGCGAACCAGAACTCGAACTCGCCGAAGTTCTTCACGCTGGTGAGGTTCACGGCGGTGAGCAGCACGATGAACACGAAGGCCATCAGCCACACCGGGAGGGCGGGGAAGATGGTGGCCAGCAGGCCGGCCGCGCCGAGCGCTTCGGCGGCGATGACCACCACGAGCTGCAGCCACCAGAGCCAGCCCACCGTGGCACCGGCCACCGGTCCGTAGGCCTTGGCGGTGTAGACGGAGAAGGCTCCGCTGTCCGGGTTGGCGGCGGCCATCTCGCCGAGGGCCCACATCACCAGTATGATCAGGGTGCCGGCCACGAGGTAGGAGATCAGCACGGCCGGTCCGGCTGCCTGGATGCCGGCGCCGGAGCCGATGAACAGGCCCGCGCCGATGGCGCTTCCGAGGCCCATCATCGTGAGCTGCCGGGGTTTGAGTGTGGCGCCGAGCGGGCGGCCAGACGTCTTTGTCTGTTGTTCCATGGGGAGTCCTCTGGTTGTGGAACGGATGGATAAGGTTCAGGAAGTTCCTAGGCAGCGTAGGCTTCGAGGAGCCGGAGCACGCGATCGTTGGAGGCGGAATCGGCAACGGTGATCCGTACGCCGTCGCCCTGGTACGCCCGGACCAGGATGTCGGCGCGGTCGAACGCGTCCACCAGCCTTGCCCGGAGGTTGTCATCCGCGCGGATCCACAGGAAATTGCCCTGGCTTGGCTGCAGTTTCCAGCCCTGCGCTTCCAGCTGCGCGGCCATCCGGGCGCGCTCCTGCCTGACGGCGGTCACCCGCGATTCCATCTCCTCCCCCGCGTCCAGCGACGCGATGGCAGCCTTCTGGGCCAGCGCGCTCACCGAGAAGGGAAGCGCGGTCCGGCGCAGTCCCTCCGCGATGTCCGGCGCCGCCACGGCGTATCCCACGCGCAGGCCAGCGAGCCCGTAGGCCTTGGAGAAGGTGCGCAGGATGCAGACGTTCGGGTACCGGCGGTAGAGCGCCAGGGAATCGGGGCCGCTGCCCGCTTCGGCGTATTCCACATAGGCCTCGTCGATCACCACCAGGATGTCGGAGCGGACGGACTGCAGGAAGACTTCGATGCGGTCGTGGCTGATCGGCACGCCTGTCGGATTGTTGGGGGTGCAGAGCAGGATCACCTTGGTGCGTTCGGTGACGGCCGCGGCCATGGCATCGAGGTCATGGCCTTCAGCGTCGTCCAGCGGGATGCGGACCGGCCGGGCGCCGGCCAGCTCCACCAGGATGGGGTAGGCCTCGAAGGAGCGCCAGGCGAAGACCACCTCATCCCCGGCGTCGCACAGTCCGGTGATGATCTGCTGGAGGACGCCCACGCTGCCGGGCCCCACCGCGACCTCCCCTGCGGTGACGCCCAGGTGCCGGGCGAGCCGTTCGCGGAGTTCGACGGCGGCACTGTCCGGGTAGCGGTTCATGGTGCCGGCCGCTTCGGCCACCGCAGCCGCGGCAGCGGGGAGCGGTTCGTAGTGGCTTTCGTTGCTGGCAAGGGCTGCGATGTCAGCGCCGGCGCCGCGTCGGCCCGGGACGTAGGACGGAAGTCCGGCCACGGCGCCACGAAGGGTGGGAAGCGCGGTGTCCGTTGCGATAAGGAGCTGATCACTGGTCATGAGGAACGATCATGATTGTGACCCGCCCCACAATGCAAGATACCCTCAACCCATTGGGACTTCTGCTCAACTTCTAGCAACTGTGGTGAAAATATGACCATTCCGAGCCCGCGCACCCTGGACTCCCTCGACGGCAGGATCATCCTGGCCCTCGACAAGGATCCGGAAGCCAGCGCCCTGGCCCTCTCGCGGACGCTCGGCGTCGCACGGAACACTGTCCACGCCCGGCTGGCGAGGCTCGAGCGCAGCGGCGCCCTCCGGTCCTTCAGTCGAAGGCTGGACCCCGCCGCGCTGGGCTATGGCCTGATGGCCTTCCTCTCCCTGTCGATCAGCCAGACCCGGACAGGCGCGGTGGAAGACGGGCTCGCCGCGATCCCGGAGGTCATCGAGGTGCACGCCACCACCGGAGACGCGGACCTGATGGCCAAGGTGGTGGCACGCAGCACGGCCGATCTCTACCGCATTACCAACCAGATCCTGGAAATCGAGGGGATCCAACGGACCAGCACGTCCATTTCCGTGCTGGAACTCATGCCGCCCCGCTACGACGGCCTCCTGGCGCGGCTCTCCGAGCAGGAATCCCGCCCTTCCAACTAGCTACGAGTGATGCACACCACAAGTGCGCAAATTTTCACTTCTACGGGCAGTCCCCTGCCAAAAATCCCAGCCAAACTCGGCTCTCTTGCCTATCCGTGAACTACGCCACAAGCTTCCTGCATGACTACTCTTACCGTCTCCGGCCGCGTGGCGCAGGTTCTCAGCAGCTACCTCAGCGATGTCTTCGGCGTCATGGGCAACGGCAACGTCTACTTCCTGGACGCCGCGGAGAAGCAGGGCCTCCGCTTCTCCCCCGTCCGGCACGAAGGCGCCGCCATCGCCGCGGCCGACGCCTACTACCGGACGTCCGGACGGCTCGCCGCGGGCACCACCACCTACGGCCCCGGCTACACCAACGCACTCACCGCCCTCGCCGAGTCTGTCCAGGCGCAGATCCCCGTGGTGCTGGTCACCGGGGACGCACCGAGCACCGGCGCCCGGCCCCAGGACGTGGACCAGGCCGCCATCGCCGCGGGACTTGGCGCGGCGACCTTCACCGTCACCCGCGACGCCGCGGGCTCCATCACCCGGCAGGCGGTGGAGTACGCACTCACCAGGCGCACCGCCGTCGTGATTGCCATTCCTTACGACCTCGCGGCACTTGAGGCTGCGGACGAGGAACTTCCGGCGCCGCTCGCACCAATGGTGACGGACGACGTCGACGGCAGCCTTGGGCAGGTAGCGCGCCTGCTCGCCGGGGCCAAGCGGCCGCTGATCCTGGCCGGCCGGGGCGCGCACCTCGCCGGCGCCGGCCCGGAGCTCCGCGAGCTCGCCGACCGCCTCGGCGCACTGACCGCCGGAACCGCCCTGGCGCTCAACCTCCTCAAAGGCGAGGGGTACTTGGGCGTCGCGGGCGGTTTCGGCACCGACACCGCGGCCGGGCTCATGGGTGAGGCCGATGTGGTCCTCGTGGCCGGGGCGAGCCTGAGCCCGTTCACCATGCGGTTCGGGCACCTGCTCGGCCCGGACAGCACCGTCATCCAGATCGACACCGCCCTGCAGCCGACGCACCCCCGGGTGGACCTGTTCGTCAGCGCGGACGCGAAGGCTGCTGCGGGACGTCTCCTGGGGCTGCTCGATGGTGAGGCTGCGGCGGAAGCCTGGCGCGGGGAAGCCCGCAGGCGTCTGGCTGACGGACCCGGGCACGACTCCGGTTCCGACGAAACTGTGGACGGCCGGCTGGATCCGCGGGCCCTGGCCACCGCCTTGGACGCCGTGCTGCCGGAGCGCCGCACAGTGGTCCAGGACGGCGGGCACTTCATCGGCTGGGCACCCATGTACTGGAACATCCCCAGGCCACAGGACCTAGTGATGGTGGGAACCGCCTTCCAGTCCATCGGGCTGGGCCTCGCCAGCGCCGTCGGGGCAGCCCGCGCCGTGGAGGACGGCCGCACCCTGGTGCTGGCCTCCGGCGACGGCGGCTTCCTGATGGGCCTGTCCGACCTCGAATCGCTCATTGGCACGGCCCGCAGCGCCGTTGTGGTGATCTACAACGATGCCGCCTACGGGGCCGAAATCCACCAGTACGGCTCCAAGGGTCTGACCGCAAAGCCCATGCTGATCCCCGAGGTGGACTTCAGCGGTGTTGCCCGCGCTTTGGGAGCTGAGTCCGTTGTTGTCCGTTCCCTGGCGGATCTTTCCGCGCTGCAGGACTGGATCGACGCCGGCGCTAAGGGAACCTTCGTGGCCGACTGCCGCATCACGTCCAGTGTCCGTGCGCCGTGGCTGAGCGAATGGATGAACGCCAAGCAGGCAGCGAAGGCGGCGGTGGCGGGCTAGTTGCGTACCTGCAGGTCCACCCACACCACACGGTGGTCGCTGCTCGGGAACGGATAGACCCCGGTCAGCCGTGAGAGGGGGTCCGCCTGGGGCGGCCAGAACACACCGGAGCCGAGTACTGGGGTCCTGCGTGAGGGCAACACGTAGTCAGTCCGGAGGTTTCCCGGCGCGGTGTCGGCGACGTCGGCCGTGTCGTTGCGAGGGTCACCTCTATGGGTGGCGTTGGCTCCGCCCTGCCGGGCCGCCGCCTCCACGCCGCCCTCGGAGGCCGGCAACGGGTCGACAATCTGCTTGGAATCCAGGAGCTGGTTGACCGCGGCTACCACGGAGTCGCCGTCGAACGGGTCCGCGTTCCGGTCACCGACGATGACGAACGGTTCGCTCGGCAGGAGTCCGTGACCGCCCCGCCCGACGCGACACGCGACGAGCACGCGCTCCAAACCGTCTCTGCGTCCCAGGGGTAATCTCCGTCGAACCTTTGCAACATCGCTTCGCCTACATCGGCACCGACCTGCAGGACATTTACGGAGTCCACGCCCACGCATCGGACCATGACCTGCAGCGCCGGTCCTTCGAACTCAAGGATCATGCGTAAGCGGGGGCTCGACGGGTCATCGACCGCGGAATGGGCACCACCGACTCTGGACACGGCCCCTCTCCGGGAGCATGCTATTGCTGTCCGCGTTAGTCACCGCACGGGACCCGAGATCGGTGAAGGAAGCTGGCATCAGATCATGAGCGCAACACCGGACGCTCGGCAGCGACTGTCCACCCGAATCGACGATAAACAACAAGCCCTCCGCGCCTACCTTGCCCGGGAACGACCCCGGCGGAACAGGCTCTCCAACATCAGCATCATCGGCAGCGGCCTGGCCGCCGTGCTCACCGCCGGTCCCGCAGTTGGCGGCACCGGGTTCAGCCACGCCGTGGCCGGCATCTTCGCGCTCAGCGAGGACTCTACCGTGTGGCGGGTGCTGTGCCTGCTCGCAGTAATTTCCTCGGTCGCCGCGGCCCTGGCCACCAACTTCGCCACCTCCCGCGGAGTCGCGGACAGGGTCAGCGCCGCGGAAACCTGCTGCGCCCAACTCGACGCTCTTGCTGTCTCATTGGACATCGGCCATATCGACCTCGACGAGGCGGTGAAGTTATACCAGCAGTACGCGGGTCGGGTATCCTTCGTGGACGGCACGGCAAGCCGCTGAACCAGTCGCCCGCAGGTAGCACGCCAAGGACTACGCGTATGCACGGGACGCGACGGGTCACTAATGTCATGTGTTAATGGTTTGTTTTCGTTTGATCTTGCCGAGTAGGTAGTCGGCGGTTTTGATCCAGCGGAATGGTTTGGCGCGGTCGTTGTAGTTCGCGATGTACGTCTCGATGGTCTGCTCAAGGTCCTGGACCGAGTGGAAGGAACCGCGCCGGATGCCTGGCGGGTAACCAGCCCGAAGAAGATCTCGACCATGGTCAGCCAGGAGCAGCTCGTTGGGGTGAAGTGCAGGCTCACCCGCGGGTTCGCGGCCAGCCAGTCCTTGACGTTTTGGTGCTTTTGCGTGGCGTAGTTATCACAGATGACGTGCAGTTCAACATCCGGATGTACGGCCGCAACCTGGCCCAGGAGTCCACGAACTCGGTGTTGGTGTGCCGCTGGTAGAAGGCGTTGGCGCTGACCTTGCCGGTGAGCACATCCAGGGCCGCAAACAGGGTCGTGGTCCCGTTGCGCTTGTAATCGTGCGTCTGCTGGGATGCATGGCCCAAGAAGAGCGGCTGGTTCTCGTGGGTGCGGTCCGGGCCTGGATCTGGGTCCACTCATCAATGCTGACCACCACGGCGTTCTCGGGCGGTGACATGTAGAGGCCGACCACGTCGCGGAGCTTGGTCTCCAACTGCGGGTCGGTGAAGAACTTGAACGTCTCGATCCCGTGCGGCTGGATTTTCCATCTGCGCCAGATCCGGGCCACGGAGGAAAAGGAAATCCCGAACCGCTCAGCCATGATGCGCGCGGACCAACGCGAGATCCCCAGCTCTGCCCGCGGCTTCCCATCATTGACGAGGGTCTCGGCGATGAGCGCCAACTCATCGATCTCCGGCTCGCGGCCCGGACGCGGCGCATCACGCAGCCCCTCAACACCTTCGAGGAGATACCGCTTCCGCCACTTCACGTCTCCTTCGTTGCACCATGGCTTCGTGTCCGCTTCTCCGGCGGCGGCTCCGTGGATGCCGCATCCGGCCGGCTAGGGCGGGCACGCCGTCGAAACCCAGCAGCAGGACCCCGTTTCCATGCTCGCGCTGGTGACTGCCGCGACGACGGCCGCTGGCCAGGTGACCCGTCGGCTACGCCCTATTGCCCCGGACTATCGGCGAACAAGCCGCCACAGGGAGGTCACCTCGGCGGCGCGCGCCTCGAACAGGGGATCGTCGCGGTCCGAAGCCTTCGGATGCGTTGGCTTGGTGTCGAGCCTCTCCACCACCTTCAGCCCGGCCGCCTTGATGGCGGCCAGCAGATCCTCACGCGACCGCAGGCCAAGGTGCTCGGCCAGGTCGGAGAGGACAAGCCAGCCCTCACCGCCCGGCTCCAGGTGGTCGGGGAGTCCGTTCAGGAAGCGGAACAGCATCCTGCTCCCGGGGTCGTAGACGGCGCTGTCAAGGCTGGAATGCGGCGTGGCCGGAATCCAAGGCGGGTTGCACACGACGAGCGGCGCCCGTCCGGGCGGGAACATGTCGGTCAGGACGGCCTCAGCACGGTCCTGGACACCGAGGTTCCGGAAATTCTCACCGGCGCAGGCAATTGCACGCGGTTCATTGTCCGTCGCCACCACGCGGTGGACGCCACGGCGCGCGAGGACGGCAGCGAGCACCCCGGTGCCGGTTCCGACGTCGAACGCCAGCGTGTCAGAGGGCAGCGCAGCGGCGGCCACGAGATCCACATACTCACTCCGGGTGGGGAAGAACGTGCCATAGTGCGGGTGGATGCGGCCCTGCAGGGCATCGACGTAGACACCATTCCGCCGCCACTCGTGGGCGCCAATTGCCCCGACAAGCTCGTGCACGGACACAACGGAAGATTCGCCGATGTCACCGTACGCTTCCACGGCGGCCTCCCGGATATCCGGTGCGCGGCGCAGCGGCACCACCGGGCCCGGGTCAAGAGGAATCAGCAGCAGGCCGAGAACGCGTGCTCGATGCGAGCGGGACTGGCGATGCCGATAAAACCTATCGGCCGGAGTTCCTGCGATCTTCTTTCCGGCGCCGAGCCGCCGGTCCAGGGCGTTGAGGATCTGCCGTGCGTTGTGGAAGTCGCCGTGCCAGAGCATCGCGATCCCCTGTGACGCCATCCGGTTCGCCTCATCGGCCGTGAGCGAGTCGTCGACCACTTCGACGCGCGTCGGCGCCGGTCTGCCGTTCGCCGAACGCCATCGCGCGGTCATGCCCTCACCAGCCTCGGTCCAGGTCACGACGGCGGGCTCATCCACCGCAGCTGTGCGCGAGGGCTTGAGAGCCGGCGTCGGGATTCCCACGGGAGCTGGCGTATCGGTACTGATAGAGATCCATTCCAAGAGTCCGGGGGGCCGATAAGGGAGTGACGATTGCGGCCGCGATTCCACGACGTCCAAGGCTACGGCCCAAGATCCCAGACCGTCATCCGGCCGCAAACCGAGCTTGGCCGATGGCCGCTGGGGCCCTTGAACCTACATTCTCAGGATACAGGGGTGCCGTGGCTCCCAACCGCCGCCGCCCGACCCGGCAAAGACCTCGACCACCTGTACGGCGGCTGGCCAATGATCCTCTCCGGCCTCAAAACCTGGCGGCCTACCAGCCCGGTCCCCGCGAGTCAGTGTGGAAACGGCCCCGGCCTGTAGCGGAGCGTGACAAAGAGGATCACCAAGCGCAGGTTTAGCACGACATTGGCACGGAGCACCTCCTGACGGCTGCCATCTGAACAGCATGCTGGCATGCTGTTCAGGTGGCAGGGGTGGCTACCCCGGCAGCTGACTGCCTTCGAAGAGCTCCGCTTCCAGCGCGTCCAGTTCCGCCACGAAACGCTCAAGCAGCTTCGCCTTGGCGGCTTCGGGCAGCCAGCAGGCGTCGACGCCGTTGAGGGCGATCTCGCGCATCTTCGCCGCCGGGAAGCCCAGCTCGAAAGCCGCGATCCGGTACTCGGCCGCGAGCGTCGTCGGGAACATCCCGGGGTCGTCCGAGGCGATGACCATCTTCAGCCCGGCGTCGGCCATGGCCTTGATCGAGGCCCGGCGCCACGGGCGCCAGGAGCGGCGCGACGTTGTGAAGATGCCCGTGAAGGCCACCTGTTCGTCGCGGACCCGGGCCACGACGTCGTCGTCTTCCAGCACAAAGTAGCCGTGGTCAATCCGGTCGCAGCCCAGCACATCCAGGCAGGTGATGGTGTTCTTCGCCAGCGGAGCATGCTCCGAGGAGTGCGCCGTGCGCTTGAGCCCGTGGCGGCCGGCCAGCTGGTAGGCGGCTTCGAATCGCTCGGGCGGGCCGGAGGTCTCCAGGTTGTCCAGACCGATTCCCACGACGTCGGGGTGCGGGTTGTCGATCAGGTTCTGGACCAGCGCGAGGGCATGCTCACCGGACTGGCTGCGGTCGATGCCGGCGATAAGCAGGCCCGTCATGTCGAAGTCCTGTTCGGCCCGGCGGATGCCCTCCGCCATGGCCTGGACATAGCCGTGGTAGCCCAGGTGGGTAAGGCTGGGCGGCAGTTCGTCGAAGAACAGCTCCAGGTGGCGGGTGGCGCTGGCGTGAGCGTCCTCGAAGGCCTCGTAGACAATCCGCGTCACGTCATCGGCGGAACGCAGGCACTGCAGCGCCCACTCGGAGGCCTTGAACAGAGAGTAGGAGACCCCGGGCTCATCGTCCGAGGGTCCCTGCGGGACGGGAATGCGGGTGTTGACGTACAGTGCCGGGTCCGGCGGCCGGGAGTTGATGTTCGCGAAGATCTCCAGCGGATCCTCGGGAAGCTGCAGACCCTCCCGTGCGGCAAGTTCGGCAAAAGTGGAGGCCCGGACCGTCCCCGTCAGGTGGACGTGGATATCGGTCTTGGGCATGCGGTCCAGGTAGGCGCCATAGGCAGCGCTGTCGATCATGGTGTTGTTTCCCTTTCGGGGCGGGCAGGGCGGGGCCGGGCAGTGCCGGGCAGGCCGAGGCCCTTGAGCCGTTCGGTCAGCATGGTCAGGAAGTTGGCCGCCGCGACGTCGCGGCCGTAGCGGATGTTGGGTTCGCGGCCGGAGACTCCACGGACGTCGGCGACGACGGCCCCGCGGGTCAGGGCGCCGTGCAGTTCCACGGTGGCCGTGGCTGCTTGCCAGGTAATGAGGGACTGCTCAATCACGGCCGCGGCCGCCAGGGGATCGTGCATCACGGCGCCGTCCGGCCGGCCGCGGGCCACCATGGTGTTGCACATGTCCACGAGCATCGCGCCAATCTCCCCTGCCGGGGACGGCAGGCCGGCGAGCATGGTCGCCGTCGGGCGGTCCACTACCGCCTTGCGGGTCACGTCCAGCGGAACCAGGCGGATCCGCTGGCCGCGCTCAAGCACCAGGGCGGCGGCCTCGGGGTCGGCGTAGAAGTTAAATTCGGCGCTCAGCGTGACATTGCCCTGGCTGAACACGGCGCCGCCCATGATCACCAGCTGGCCGATCGCCGCAATGGTGTCCGGGAAGCGGTTGAACAAGTGCCCGACGTCGGTCAGCGGGCCGAGGGCAAGGAGGGTGACCTCGCCGGGGCGGTCCAGGATGAGGCCCGCCATGTGTGCCACGGCGTCGGTCTCAATACTGCGGGTGGAGTCCGGCAACAGGACGCCGCCGAGGCCGCCCACTCCGTGGACGGGTTCGTCCGCGATCCGTTCGCCGCCCGCGAGCGGGGCGGCTGCCCCCGAATAAACGGGGAAGTCCGCAGCCACGCCCAGCAGGTCCAGCAGGGCCGCCGCGTTGGCGGTGGCCCTCCCCAAGGAGACGTTCCCCGCCGTCGCTGCGACCGCCAGCACCTTCAGCTCGGGTGAGCCGAACGCCAGGGCCAGGGCCACGGCGTCGTCGATGCCGGGGTCGCAGCTGATGATGACGGGTAGGGTCACTTGGAGGTGACTTCGCGTGCGTAGCGCTCAACCCATGCGGAACGGTTTTCCACGATCGGGCCCATGTCCAGCGTGGCGAAGCCAGCGCCCACTGGGTCCTTGGCGGCCGGTCCGGAGACTTTCGTCAGGATGTCCGGAACCATGGCCTCCGGGTTCACCGGCTTGTCGCCCAGAACCTCGGCGGAAGCTGACTGTGCCTTGGCGGAGAGCATGTAGTCGATGAATTTCTCGGCGGCGCTCTGGTGCTTGGTGCCCTTGACGATCATGGCCCGGTTGGTGGTCATGTATTTGCCGGTGGCCGTCGGGGTCCAGGCCACGGGGGCGCCGGAGCTAACCAGGTTGCGGGCGAAGCCGTCCAGTGCCGGGGCGGCCACGATCTCCTTCTGCTGGATCAGGTTGGTGACCTCGGTGGAGGCAGTGTAAAACTTCAGCACCGACGGCGCCAGGGCACCCATGGTTTCGAGGCCCTTGTCGACGTCGAGCGGGCCCGAGCCGTAGGTGGCGGCGAAACCGGAGAGCGTCAGCTGGCCGGAGGTTGCCGCGAGGTCCGGGAGGGCGATCTTGTTGGCCCTGGCCGGATCGCTCAAGGTCTCCCACTTGGCGGCCGTGGCCGCGTCCATGACATCGGTGCGGTACATCATGCCGTTGAGCTGGAAGGTGTAGGCGGGACCGTCGATTTTGTCGTCGACGGCGAAGGGAGCCACCTTGGACATGTTCGGGATCTTGGCCGGATCGGCCTTCTCGAACAGGTCCTTGGCCTGGCCCGCTGCTGCGTAGTAGTCCGAGATCAGCATGACGTCGGTGCCGGAGTTCTTGTTCAGCTCCAGCTTGGACAGCCGGTCCGCATTGGAGCCGGTCTCCACCTCCACCTCAATGCCGGTGGCGGCGGTGAAGGGGTCGATCACAGACTTCTTGAAGTCGTCGACGCCAAACGCGAAGGTGCTCAGCACCAGGGTCTTGTTGTCGCCGCCGGCCTGGGTGTCGCCGCCGCAGGCGGTCAGGGCCACGGCCGAGGTGAGGAGTACAGCTGCGCTGGCGGACCAGCGCGTGGAACGCTTGTTGTTGCTCATGATTGCCTTTTCGGGTTGGGGAGGATGCTAATCGGCCAGGGGGACAAGATCGGCCGGACGGATGGCTGCGGTGATTTCGGCACCGGGCTCAAGGTGGAGCCCGGAGGTGGCGCCGGAGTCGGCACGGACTGAGGCGAGGAGGTCCACTACCGTTCCGGTGCTGTCCGTGGCGGTGGCCCGGACCATAACGTCAACGCCCCGGTAAGCGATCTGGGTGATGACCGCCGGGAGGTTGTGTGCGCCGCTGTTGAGGGCTGCGCCGCGGCCGATAAGCTGCAGGTTTTCCGGGCGGACCGTGGCCTGGGCGTACTCGGGGGTGGCGAAGAAGTTCTCGTAGCCCATGAATTCGGCCACGAAGCGGTTGGCGGGACGCTGGAAGACGTCCTGCGGGGAGCCCTGCTGCATGATCTTTCCGCTGCGCATCAGGACCATGTCGTCGCTCATTTCGAGCGCTTCTTCCTGGTCATGCGTGACCAGGACCACCGTGAGGCCGGTTTCCTGCTGGATACGGCGGATTTCCGCACGCATCTGCAGGCGCAGCCGCGCGTCCAGGTTGGAGAGGGGTTCGTCCAGCAGCAGGATATCGGGGCGGATGGCGATGGCGCGGGCCAGGGCAACGCGCTGCTGCTGCCCACCGGAGAGTGCCTTGGGCCGTCGCTCCGCGAGGTGGCCGAGCCCCACCATGTCCAAGGCTTCGGTGACACGCTTGCGGCGCTCCGGGGAGGCCACCTTGCGCAGCTTCAGGCCGTAGCCCACGTTGTCCGCCACGCTCATGTGCGGGAACAGCGCGTAGCTCTGGAACACCATGCCAAGGTTCCGCTTCTCCGGCGGCAGCCGCGTGGCGTCCTTGCCGTTGATCAGGATGGAGCCCGACGTCGGCTGTGAGTAACCGGCGATCATCCGCAATGTGGTGGTCTTGCCACAGCCGCTGGGGCCCAGCAGGGTGGTCAGCTTCCGGCTCGCGATGTCCAGGTTGATGCCGTCGACGGCGGTGAAGTCGCCGAAGACCTGACTGACGTCGCGCAGTTGCGCTGCAATGGTCATTTGTTGATGCCTCCGAAGATTGTGGCGAAGCCGACGGTGCGCTCAGCGATGAATGCGAAGACGATGGTGGCAGCCAGGATCAGTGTGGACATGGCCGCGATCATCGGATCGTAGGATTTCTGGACGTAGTCGAGCATGGAGACCGGCAACGTGTTGAAGGTGCGGCCCTGCAGCAGCAGGGAGAGCGGAACGTTGTTGAATGAGGTCACGAAGCTCAACAGCGCCGCGGAGACAATGCCCGGGCGCAGCAGGGGAAGGGTCACTGAGGTGAAGACCTTGAACGGGCGTGCGCCCAGGCCGCGGGCCGCTTCCTCCACGAACGGATCGGCGAGCGCCAGGGACGCCCCGGTGACGCGGACGGCGTACGGGATCAGCAGTGCAGTGTGGCCCACCAGCAGGGCCGTGAACGCGGCCGTGCCCAGCCCGGCGATCAGCTGCTGGTAGAGGGCCAGGCCCACCACCAGTTCGGGGACGATCAGCGGCGAGAGGAAGAGTCCCTGTACCCAGCCCTTGCCGGCGAAGGTGCTGCGCTGCAGGGCCAGTGCAGCGGGGACGCCGATGATCAGGGCGAGGACGGTGGCCAGGACTGCCAGCTGGGCGCTGGAGACCAGTGCCGTCATAAACGGCTTGTAGCTAGCGGCCGCCGCGAACCACTTCAGGGAGAAGCTTTCGGGCGGGAACTGCAGGCTGTCCCCGCCCGAGAAGGCCGCGGCCACTACGAACAGGATGGGCACGATCATGACCATGTAGCCGATGATCGCGAGGGCTCCGAGGATGGGGCGTCGGCCGGTTGTTGGCTGCACGGTTCGTGGCGGCGTCATCTTGGGGTTCTTGTTTTCGGGCTGCGCACCGGGAAGCCGCAGGACTGTACGGATGGTCATGAGATCCTTCCCTTCTTGCCGACGGCGGCGGCTACTGCCGAGACTGCGAACACCAACACGGTCATGATCATTGCCACGGCGGAGGCCGCAGACCAGTCGATGCTGACCGTGGAGTAGTTGAACAACTGCGTAGCCAGCATCCGCTGGTTGCTGCCGCCCAGGAGGTAGGGCGTGGTGTAGGCGGTGGTGGATCCTGCGAACACGAGCGTTGCGGCCACGATCACCCCGGGGAGGGAGAGCGGGAGCGTCACTGTCCACAGGACCCTGGTACGGGAGGCACCCAGGCCGCGGGCGGCGTCGTCGAGCCCTGCATCCACCTGGGCCACCGCGGAATAGCAGGACACGATGGCCAGCGGCAGGAAGAGCTGCAGGAGGCCCAGGACGATCGCCGACTCCGTGTAGAGCAGCTGCGGGGCGGGCAGCCCCATGGCGGAGATAACCTGCCCGATCACGCCGTTCTGGCCCAGCAGGACCAGCCAGCCATAGGTGCGCACCACGTTGCTGAGCAGGAGCGGGAAGATGGCCAGGGCCAGCAGCATTCCGGACCAGCGGGAGGTGGAACGGGCCAGCAGCAGGGCGATGGGAAAGCCGAGGGCCAGGCAGAGCACAGTGACCAGCAGGCCCAGGCCCATGGTCCGGCCGATGATGGCCAGGTCATACGGGTCCTGGAGCATGCGGCCCAGGCGGGCGAACACTTGGCCGGTGGAGATCCCGGGGGGCGCCAGGAGGAGCATCAGGGCAGGCAGGCAGAAGCCAACCAGGATGAAGATCAGGCCCGGACCCAGCAGGAGGAGCGAAGATTTCTTTGACAGCACCCGACGGCACTCCGTTTCGAGGTACGATTCGACTGATGATGTAACCGGTTGTACAACCGGTTACATCGCTACAACGTAGAGTACATCACACAAGCAGTCCATAAGGGAAGGTCATGACGATATGGTGACGTTGGCAGATGTGGCGGCGCTAGCCGGCGTTTCCAAGGCAACGGCGTCACGCGCCATGAACCAGCCGCAGCTGCTGAGCCCCGAGACACGTGAACGGGTGATCTCAGCCGCCGCCAGCCTGGGCTTCTCCGCCAACCGGGCAGCCCGCGCCCTGGCCAAGGGCTCCACAGGACTCGTGGCGATTGTGGTCCCCACACTGGAAAACAGCTTCTTCACCCCCATCATCCAGGGCGCCCAGCGCGCGGCGGAACTCGGAGACCTCCAGGCGACGATCACGGTCCTGCAGGCAGAGAACGACGCCGAGCAGCAGCGCCTGCTGCGGCTCGCGGAACAGGTGGACGGCTTTGTCCTGGCCTCCCCGCGTGCCTCAGCCGGCTTCCTGAAAACGCTCTCGGAACGCAAGCCGCTGGTGACCGTGGACCGGCAGGAAGAGGGCATCCCCTCGGTCATGGCAGATACCCCAACGGCCCTGCTGGAGCTGGTTACCGGACTGGTTGCCGCCGGGCACCGACGCATTGCCTACGTCAGCGGACCTGCTGGATCCTGGATGGACCAAAGGCGCCTTGCCGCGGTCCGCGAGGCGGCCGGCGAGACCTGCACGGTGGAGGTTATCGGCCCGCTTCCGCCGACGTTCGCATCCGGTACGGAGGTCGCCCGGCTGCTTTCCGGTTCCGACGCCACCGCCGTTGTCATCTATGCCAGCGCCATCTCGCTGGGCCTGTTATTCGAGCTGCAGCGCCAGGGCACCTCTGTTCCCGGAAAGCTCGTTGTGGCCAGCGCCGACGACCTGGCCATCGGAACACTCTCCGGACTTAACATCACAGCATTGAAAGTGGACGCCGATCTGGTGGGGGAAACTGCCATGAAGACCCTGCTGGGTTTGCTGGACGGCAACCTTGAACCGCGGCCCTTCCATCGCCGTGTTGAAGTCCCGCTGCAGTGGGCTCCGGAGTTCGGCTGACCCCCTGCCTCCAAGGCACGCACACCCGGTTTCAAGCCCAAGTCAGTCTCAACAACCCCCATTCGGATCCACCAGCACGCTTCGTCCCACGGAGATCGGCGGGGCCTGGCATACCCCGGCCACGTACACGCTGTTCTCGATGGCGCGGGCGGCGTTGAGGGCCAGCCACTGCTCTGTCTTGTGCTCTCCCGGCACCCAGGACGAGCACCCGTCCGCGCTGCGGACGAATTTCAGACGGCGTGAAGGGACGATTCCCGCGCCCATCGAAGCTCAGAGACAATGGACAGCATGACCCTCACAACCTTCGCTCTCATCCGCCATGGCCAGACCGACTGGAATGCACAGCGCCGGCTGCAGGGATCCACCGATATTCCCCTCAACGACGTCGGCCGCGGCCAGGCCCGGGAAGCCGTCAACGCCCTGTCCATCCATGAATGGGACGCCGTCGTGTCCTCGCCGCTGAGCCGCGCCGCGGAAACTGCGGACCTGATTGCCGCAGAATTAGGGCTCGGTGTCCACCGGCATGTGCCTGAACTCACCGAGCGCAGCTTGGGCCGCGCCGAAGGACTCCAGGACGGGCCCGAGCTGGATGCACTGCGCATCCCCGGCGGCTTCCGTGGCGCGGAGGGCGAGGACGAAGCCGCGCTCCGCGGACTCACGGCGCTGGAAGCCCTGGCCGAGGAGTTCCGCGGCGGCCGCATCCTCGTCGTCGCCCACGGCACGCTCATCCGGCTCAGCCTCAACCGTGCGATCGGGCGCCAGCTGGAGCGCATCGACAACGCTGTGCTCAACCTGGCCCACCACCACCCCGCCGACGGCTGGAAACTCGAATACCTCAATGGCGTGCAGCTGGCGGCCGCGGCCATGAGCTGACCGCACCGGGGTCCACTTGACTCCGGGTTTTTCCTCGCAGCACAAACCAACGCGGGGTCACTTCTCGCCATCCCGGCCATCAGGATGGGCGAAAAGTGACCCCGCGTTGCTGTCAGGCTGGGACAACGGCAGGCGGGGCGGTGAACGTCGGTGTGTTGAAAACCGAGCCACAGTCACACTCGGTTACTACGGCTGGCCCCACCTAGAATGACAAAAAGCACCTCTGGAACTGCTGGCCGGGCCATCCGGCCGGCTGACCATCCCCTCGCCGTCAAGGCCTGGGCCGAGATGCGGCATCAACGACTGATCCTGCCTTCCGAGAAAGAGCTGAATCAATGAAATTCGCACGTCTTGGTACACCCGGTTCCGAAATCCCCGCCATCATGAATGGCGAAAAGTGCTACTCCCTAGCGTCCTTGACGGCGGATATCAACGCCGACTTCTGGTCGTCCGGCGGGCCCGCCCGCGCCGCCGCAGCCCTGGCCGCCGGCGAATTGCCCGAGCTGGAGGCCGACGGCCTCCGGATCGGCGCCCCCATCACCAGGCCCTCCGCGGTGTATGGCATCGGCTTGAACTACGCAGGACACGCCGCCGAATCCGGCTCCGCTCCCCCCGCCTTCCCCCTCCTCTTCCACAAGGCCCCCAACACCGTCTCAGGGCCCCATGACGCCGTCGCGATTCCCCGCGGCTCCAGCAAAACGGACTGGGAGGTCGAGCTCGGCGTCGTTATCGGCGCGCGCGCTTCATACCTCGCGTCCCCGTCGGAGGCCGTCGACCACATCGCCGGTTTCGTCACGGTCAACGATCTGTCCGAGCGCGACTTCCAGCTCGAAGTGTCCGGCGGCCAATGGTCCAAGGGCAAGAACTGCGCCGGGTTCTGCCCCACCGGCCCGTATCTGGTCACCCCTGACGAGGTCGACGCCGGCAACCTGCGGCTGCGCAGCTGGGTCAACGGCGAACCGCGCCAGGATTCCACCACGGGGGACCTGATCTTCAACGTCGCCACCCTCATCCACCACCTCAGCCAGTATCTTGTATTGGAGCCAGGGGATCTGATCTGCACCGGCACCCCGGAAGGCGTGGCACTGTCGGGGCGCTTCCCGTACCTGAAAGCCGGCGACGTCCTCGAAATTGAAGTGGAAGGCCTCGGGCGCCAGCGCCAGGAATTCATCCAGGCCTAAGGAAGGGCACGGTCAGACCACGGAATTGGAAAGCGCTCCTCAGCGCCACCCGATGACCTCGACGCCGTTCAGCGCAAGGCGCGGTCCCGCCGTCATTATTCCCCGCTGATCGCCCTGCAGGAGGACCAGGTGGACGGCCTGTTGGAGACGCTGGGCGGGGAGTCCGCCGTCGCCAATAATTCCGGCCGCAGTGAGTCGGAGGTGAACGGCACCACTGATCACGGTGCTGTCCCGTGACAGAAGGCAACCTGCTGACGCTCGCCAACCGCTAGCCGAACAGCGCCGCCACGCGGGTCAGGGTTTCGTAGACTCCGTAGGCCAGCGGCACCCCCACGAGGGCCCAGGCCACGGCGAGCCTGCCGGTGGACGCTTTCACGGGCGCCTGTGCGCCGGGGGTGTGTGCAGTGCTCATCTCAGGCCTCCATGGCAGATTCGTGCCGGCCGCGGCCGGCGCTGGATTCGTGGAACCGTGCGTCCACCGGTTTGACCAACAGGTTGGCCACGAAGCCAACCACCAGCAGCCCCACCATGGTCAGCAGCGCCGGCTGGTAGGACGCGGCGTTCAGCTGCCCGGGCTTGCCCTGGGCGTCCAGGAAAGCGTTGACGATCAGCGGCCCCGCCACCCCGGCAGCGGACCAGGCGGTCAGCAGCCGGCCGTGGATGGCGCCCACCTGGAAGGTCCCGAAGAGGTCCCGCAGGTATGCCGGGACGGTCGCGAAGCCGCCGCCATAGAAGGAAATGATGACGAATGCCAGTGCCACGTAGAGGATGGTGGTGGTTGAACCGGCCAGCGCCAGGACGGTGTAGAGCACAGCGCCTACGCCCAGGTACACCATGTAGATGCGCTTGCGCCCGGTGACGTCGGACGTGGCGGACCAGGCGAAGCGCCCGGCCATGTTGCCGATGGAGAGCAGTCCCACGAAGCCTGCGGCGACGCCGGCACTGACCAAGGACACGCCGTCGGCCTGGCGGAAGAAGTCCTGGATCATCGGTGCGGCCTGTTCCAGGATGCCGATGCCGGCGGTGACGTTGCAGAACAGCGCCACCCACACCAGCCAGAACTGCCGGGTTTTGATGGCGTTCTTGGCACTGACGTTCTCCGTGGTGACAAGCTTTGCAGCCTTGACCTTGGCGGGGTCGAACCCGGCCGGGCGCCAACCGTCGGCGGGGACCCGGATGGTAAAGGCGCCGAAGAGCATGTACGCGAGGTAGACGACGGCGAGGGTCAGGAAGAGCTTTCCGACGGCGTCGCCGCTGGCCACCCAGCCCTGGGCGCCGGAGTTGGGATCATACATTTTGAGCAGGGCCGTGGAGACGGGGCTGGCGATCAGCGCGCCACCGCCGAAGCCCATGATGGCCATGCCGGTGGCCAGGCCCGGCCGGTCCGGGAACCACTTGATCAGGGTGGACACGGGCGAGATGTAGCCGATGCCCAGGCCGATGCCGCCCACGAAGCCGTAGCCGAGGTAGACGAGCCAGAGCTGGTGGGTGAAGATGCCGATCGAGCCGATCAGGAAGCCGCTGGCCCAGAACATGGCCGAGGTGAACATCGCCTTGCGCGGGCCGTTTGTGTCCACCCAGGTGCCCATGATCGCCGCCGAGAGGCCCAGCATCACGATGGCGATGGAGAAAATCACGCCGATTTCGGTCAGGCTGGCACCGAAATGCTTGACCAGCGCCGTTTTGTACACGCTGGTGGCGTAGGCCTGGCCGATGCAAAGGTGGACGGCGAGCGCCGCGGGCGGTACGAGCCAGCGGTTGAATCCCGGCGGGGCGATTGTGTGGTCACGATCCAGCCAGCCCATAAGTGCTCCTCTTGCTTGTCGACGACGTCGATGTCCGTTCGATCCAGAGGCGAAAGACCCCACCAGGTTCCGTTACCTCCAGCAATCATGTGCCAGATCATCAGCAAACGTACTAATTGCGCGCCGAGCGGTAGGTAATTTACGGGGAGCGGTGTGACGGCAGGTCCCGCGCGGGGCCCTGTGAAACAAAATGGGGCAGTTGCTACCGCTCCCTCTGGCACCGCACGCCCGGCGGCAAGTGGACCATCTACGCCAACGCCGCACCCGAGTTCAGCTGCGCGCGTTACTGCGGGACAGCCGTGCGCCACGGTAGAGGCCGACGTCGACATCCAGCATCCGCGTCCGCGACGGCTTCGCCGCAGTGCGGATCACGGAAGTCCCGGCCGCGTCAGACCGCCGGCGACCCATCAGCTGCCGCGCTTTCCTGCACGTCCTGGACTACCTCGTTGTGGCGCAGGAACCAAGGCTTGAACGGCGGGTCAAAGCGGGCGAACCGCGGCGGCCCCGCCGCGGTAAGTCCGGCGAGTGTCAGTGCGGCCTGCAGTCCGTTGTTCCGCCGAGCGAACGCTGCCGCGGTGCCGCTGCCTGAGAAGCGGAGGGCCGCGGCCAGGGAGCCGGGTACTTCCCGGAGCTTGACCTGAGGGTCCGACGGGACAGGCGCCGTCGCGGCCGTGAGGCCTGCGGGGAGCACAAAGGCCACCACGAAATCTGCGATCCCTCGGCTTCCCGGCAAGGGCCCGCTCTGGATGACCGGTGCAGTCATCGCCAGCTTTTGTGGAGCTCCGGTCCCCTGGATGACCGGGGCCGTCATTGCCATTTTCTGCCGCGACGTATTGTTGCCGCTGATGTAGTTGAACAAATGCCGGAAGGCGGCGTAACCGGCACGGTCAAAGGTGGCATTGACCACCACCTCGGCGAGGACGTGCCCCGGATACCGGCGCAACTCGAAGTGCGGGTAGCGGTGAACCAGTTCGTAAGGCTGCTGTTCGGTCATGGTCCCCCGAGCCTACGCCGCCCCGGTCCGTGCGGCCACCCTGTCAGCGCACCGGCTGCCGATGACGCACCCAAGCACAGTCTGCCGTCGTAACCATTGATATGTGACCATACAGTCACCTATCATGGAACCATGGACGCCGTGTTCAAGGCTCTCGCCGACCCCACCCGCAGGGACCTGCTCGATGGGCTCTTCCGCGAGGATGGCCAATCGCTGACGGCACTCGGGGCGCGGTTCAGCATGACCCGTTTCGGGGTCATGAAGCACCTCAAGCTGCTGGAGGACGCCGGCCTGGTGGTCACCCGCCGTCGGGGCCGGGAGAAACTGCATTTCCTCAATCCGGTGCCCATCCGCCTCATCCACGACCGCTGGGTGAGCAAATACGCCGAACCATGGGCCGCTGGCCTCAGCGACCTCAAATCCAGATTGGAAAGTCCCATGGAAAAAATCTTCGAAATCTACATTAAAACCACCCCGGAACGGCTCTGGGAGGCCATTACGGACAGCGAGATCCGCAGCAAATACCAGTTCGGGAACTCCATCAACTCCGACTGGACCCCGGGCGGGCGGTTTGAAATGGGCAACCCCAAAGCCGGGGCGCTTCTGGGCGAAGGCGAGAACATCGAAGTTGACCCGCCGCGGAAGCTCGTCCAGACCATGACCGCGCTCTGGGGCGAGGACGTCAAAGCCGAAGGCACCTCGCGCATCACCTGGGAGATCGAACCCGTGGGCGATTCCTGCCACCTCACCGTCACCCACGACCACCTCCGCGAAGGCGCCAACGACCAGCTCTACGGCGGCTGGCCCATGATCCTCTCCGGCCTGAAAACCTGGCTCGAAACCGGGGAACTCCTCACCACCCCCGGCTCCCTGCTGTACACCTGAGGCGAGGTGCGGCACCCACACCCGGGCAAGCTGCGTTCCACAACCCCCACCCGGTAGCGTTAACCTGTGACTCTCACGAACCCGCCACAGCTCGCCGACCCCGTGATCAGCTCCCTCGTGGGTGGCACCTCGCTCAGCCGCGGCCGCACCTACTCGCGCAAAGGCGCGGTCTCGAGCGTCGAATGGAACCCCAAGAAGCTGGAGCTGAAAGGAATGGTCCAGGGCAACCGCAGCGCCCCGTACCGGACCAGGGCCGCGTTCAAGAACGGTGTGGGCGGACTGCGCCTTGAATGGGGCTTTTGCTCCTGCCCCATGCAATTTAACTGCAAGCATGTGGCCGCTTTGCTCCTGGAAATCAGCAGCGGGCCCGTGATGGAACAGCTGGCACTCCTGGAGATTCCCCCGGCGCCGAAGCTATCTCCACCCGAGGCCCGGAAGACTGTCCAGAAACCCCCTGCGCAGAAGAAGACACCGCCCGCCCTGTGGCAGGAGCAGATCCACAGCCTTCTCCACCCCCAACCGGCAGCAAAGGTACCAAGGTTTCGCCAGCGGTCCCGGCAGGTCCGCAAGCCCGCCGGCAGTGAGGCTCGGCGTGCAACTGGAACTTATAGAATCCATGCCCAGCAAGCCGCTTTGGCACCAGCGGGGACGCAGCGACCCCTGGCAAAACTCATCCGCCCCCGGCATCAGCCTGACCGCCAGACCGGTGAAGCAGAATGCCAAGGGGAAGTGGGTGGTTGGCCAGCTGCGCTGGGATAGTTTCGGCCAGTCATATTACGGGTATCAAACTGACGAATTCAGCACAGAGCAGGTGCGCTGGATGCGGACCTTCAGATCCCTGTACGCAATCGCGGGCACGCAGGCACCAGCGGCGCATCTGCCCCTGGAACTGTTTCATAGCCCGCTGCTCTGGCAGCTTCTCGGCCAAGCAAGCGCAATCGGCGTGGCGCTGGTGGCCGCAAAGTCCGGCGACGCCGTGGCCGTCCATGACCCCGTCAGCGTTGCACTGGACGTCCGGGCACACGACGGCGGGTTGATGCTGGTACCGCACCTCGGCGTCGGCCGTGGAGACGCCGACGGTGAGTCCGGCGATACCGCCGCAAACCACACCGCCATGGGCGTGATCGGCCAGCCTGGCCACGGGCTGTTCTGGTGGGACTCCGCCACGGGCCCGGGCACCTCCACGGCAACCAGCGGCCTGCACCTTGCCCCCACCACAGCCCCGGTTCCCGACGCCGTCCGTCCGCTGATCCATCACCGCACGGAACTGCTCATTCCGGCGGCGGCCCGCGAGTCCTTCCTGGGCGCCACCTTTCCGCAGCTGGCCCAGGCAGCGGATGTCATCTGCAGCGATGAGTCAGTGGAGCTGCCGCAGATCCTGCCGCCGGAGCTAGTGCTGACAGCCGCCCACAGCATCGGCAAACTGGACCTTCAATGGCACTGGGAGTACGTTTCCGCCGGTACCGTGACCCGCCAGCCGCTGCCCGACGCCGGCACCGGCTTCCGCGACCACACCTTCGAATCAGAACTCCTGGCTAAGGTGGCCGTTGCCCTGTCCCCGTTTTCGGCGGCCTGGCGGGAGCAGTTCCCGGACGCACCGTCCGGCCACCCGGGCAGCACGCGGCCGGCCGAGCTCAGGAACGTCGCCGCCGCCCGCTTCACCACCGACGCACTCCCGGCAGTGGAGCTGCTTGAGCACGTGCGCGTAGTCACCACAGGCACGGTGCCGGACTACTCCGAGCTCACGGAAACACCCCTGATCGGCATCAGCACCACGGGAACGGCCGACGGCGACTGGTTTGATTTGGGCGTCACGGTCACCCTCGGCGGGGAAGACATCCCCTTCCAGCAGCTCTTCCGGGCCCTGGCCGCCGGCGAAGAACACCTGATGCTGGCCAACGGCAACTACTTCCGGCTCGACCAGCCCGAGTTCCAACAGTTGCGCCGGCTCATTGAAGAGGCCCGGTCACTGCAGGAGCACGATGGGCCGCTGCGGATCAGCCGGTACCAGGCCGGCCTCTGGGACGAGCTGGAGGAACTCTCTGCCACCGCGGAGCAGGCCGAGTCCTGGCGGCGGAGTGTCGGCGGGCTGCTGCGGTTCTCGGAGCTTCGGGACTCTCCGCTGCCGGCTGGACTCAACGCATCGCTGCGCCCCTACCAGCAGGACGGCTTCAACTGGCTGGCCTTCTTGTGGGAGCAGGGCCTGGGCGGTGTGCTCGCGGACGACATGGGCCTGGGCAAAACCGTGCAGGCCATCGCCTTGATCTGCCATGCCAAGAATGGCATCGGCGCCCCGGAACGGGACGAAACCGCGCGCCACCCCTTCCTGGTGGTGGCCCCTACCTCCGTGGTGCCCAACTGGGCCGCGGAAATCGCACGTTTTGCGCCCGCGCTGCGCCTCACCGCCATTTCGGACACGCTGCAGCGCAGCGGGACGGATCCGGCGGCACTTACCGCCGGGTCCGACGTCGTGGTTGTTTCCTATACGCTCTTCCGGCTCGACTACGAGGCCTACGCCGCACAGCGGTGGGCCGGGCTGGTGCTGGACGAGGCCCAGTTCGTGAAGAATCCGGCCACCAAGGCCAGCCAGAATGCCCGCCGTTTCCCGGCCCCGTTCAAGCTGGCCATCACGGGAACGCCCATGGAGAACAACCTGATGGAGTTGTGGTCCATGTTCTCGATCACCGCCCCGGGCTGTTCCCGTCGTCGAATCATTTCACCGACTACTACCGGAAGCCGGTGGAGAAGGAAGGGGACGCGGACAAGCTGGCGCAATTACGACGGCGCATCCGGCCCCTGATGATGCGGCGCACCAAGGAGCTGGTGGCCAAGGACTTGCCCGCCAAGCAGGAACAAGTGCTGGAACTGGAACTGGCGCCGCGGCACCGCACCATCTATCAGCGGCACCTGCAGCGCGAACGGCAGAAGGTTCTGGGGCTGCTCGATGACATGGACAAGAACCGCTTCGCGATCTTCAAGTCCCTCACGATGCTGCGCAGGCTCAGCCTGGACGCGTCACTGGTGGACGAGAAATATGCCTCCGTCCCGTCCAGTAAGCTCGACGCCCTGATGGAACAGCTCGGCGACATCGTGGCCGAGGGACACCGGGCCCTGATCTTCAGCCAGTTCACCGGTTTCCTGGGCAAGGCGGCCGCTCGGCTTGACGCGGAAGGCATCCCCTACGCCTACCTGGACGGCAAGACCCGCCGGCGCGCTGAGGTGATCGAGCGGTTCAAGTCAGGAAGCGCACCGGTGTTCCTTATCAGCCTCAAAGCCGGCGGATTCGGGCTGAACCTGACTGAGGCAGACTACGTCTTCCTGCTGGACCCGTGGTGGAACCCCGCTTCAGAGGCACAGGCTGTGGACCGCACCCACAGGATCGGCCAGACCCGGAATGTCATGGTCTACCGCCTGGTGGCCAAGGACACCATCGAGGAGAAAGTCATGGCGCTCAAGGAAAAGAAGGCCAAGCTCTTTACCGCTGTACTGGACGACGACGCCATGTTTTCCTCGGCGCTGTCCGCGGAGGATGTCCGGGGTCTGTTCGACGGCTGACTCAGCGGCTGTTCACTCTGCGTTGGGTCATCGGTTCAACGTCAACGGCGACACCACCGGCGGCGTTACGGGTACTTCCAACTCGCTGCTGCTGGTGCAGTCCTCGAAGTCAAAGGACCCCGCCTGGGCCATGACCACGTCACCACCTACGTGGGCAACTACTACGGGGTGGAACTCGGCTACGGGCCCGGGACAGGTTTCGGCGCCTGCGGACTGCCCGGCGCCGACAAGAACAGGCTCCGCGGTGCCCGCGTCTTTGAGCTGGACGAAAACCACGCCGGCATCTACAAAGAGACACGGCTGGTTTTCGCCAAGGACCTGGGCATCGATCTTGCAGCGAACGACCAGCCCATCACTCCCCTGCCCCTGAACCCGGCGCAGCTGTAGTGGCTGGTCCCGGGGTGCCGTGGATACCTCGCGAATGGTATCCGCGGAACCTGGGGCCCGGTGCCTCGCGCCCCAGGGGCAGCGGCGGCTTCATGGCGCCCCGTTAACCTCCCCGCCAACTCCAGGCACCTCACTGGCCATATGCCCTCCCTACGGTGGACGGGTCATCGGCGAACCTGCCGGAACCGTTTACCCAGGAGGATCCACCACCATGCGCAAAGTCCTGACCGCCGCGGCAGCCGCCGCCCTGATCGCCTCAATGGCGAGCCCCGCCGCCGCCGCCCCCACCAGCGGGGACCCGGGCACGGAGGCCGGCACGCCGTCGTCGAACGCTGCCGGCGCGGCACCCACCGCGCCAACTACCGGCCTGAAAGTGAACGAGCGCAACGGTTCCTTCGACCTCCAGGCGCACCGCGGCGGCCGCGGCGAATGGACCGAAGAGTCCCTGGCAGCCCTCGGCAACTCCCTGCAGCTCGGCGTGACCACCCTCGAACTGGACACCCACCTGACCGAGGACGGCAAGGTTGTGGTCTGGCACGACGACACCATCTCAGCCACCAAATGCCTGGACACCGCACCCGCCGCCGCCGGGGACCCCGAGTTCCCCTATGTGGGGGACCGCGTCGCCGAGCTGTCCCTCGCCCAGCTCAAGACCCTCAACTGCGGCTTCACGCAGCTGGCCGGCTACCCGGAACAGGACGTCATCGAAGGCAACCGCATCGCCGAGCTCAAGGACGTCTACCAGCTGGCCGCGGACGACAACGCCAAGAAGGTCCGCTTCAACGTGGAGACCAAGGTGGAAGATGGCATGGCCGGCGGCGCCGGCATGGTGGCCCTCACCAAAGCCGTGGTGGCGGAAGTCCAGGCCTCCGGCGCCGCCGACCGCACCACCATCCAGTCCTTCGACTGGTCCTCACTGAACCTCACCAAGCAGCTCGCGCCGGAACTTCCCCTGGTTGCCCTTTCCAGCGGCGACGCGTGGATGGGCGTCGGCCAGCCCGGCGCCAGCCGCAACCTCGGCGGCATCGACATCGATGACTACGACGGTTCGCTGCCCAAGGCAGCAGCCGCGCAGGGCTACGACGCCGTCTCCCCCACGTTCCGCTCAGTCACCCCCGCGATGATCACCGAAGCCCACAACCTGGGCCTGCCCGTCATCCCGTGGACCGTGAACACCACCGCCGACATGAAAAACCTCATGGACATGGGCGTGGACGGCATCATCACCGACTACCCCACCCGCCTGCGCACGCTCATGGCAGACCGGGGCCTGAAGCTGCCCAAGGCCTACGAACTCAAGGGCTGATCCCCTCACTTCCATGCCAATTACACTGCGTGCCCACATCTGGTGGCGGCCGTGCACGATTGGCGCTGCGCCCCCCGCGGCGTCGCCTGATTAAAGCCGAATGCCGCGGAGACCTTCAGGTGAAGGTATCCGCGGCGTCCGTCAATCACAGGACGACGGAGCTGTTCCGTGCAAGCTTCCGATCCGCTTACTTATCGCACCCGATGCCGTCGCCGTCCCGGTCGAGGTGCTTCCCGTACCCTGGCGTACCAGCATAAATCGGCGCAGCTCCGGCTGCACGTACAGCCGTGCAGTTCGCGTAGGACACGGCTGCCGGCGCCTGGACTGCCGGTGCGGGAATCGGGGCGGGCTTCGCCGCCGGTTGGGGGGCTTGCTGGGCCGCTGCCTGCTCGGCGGCCTGCCGGGCTGCCGCGTCCCGCGCGGCCTGTTCACCGGCAGCGGCCTGATCGGCAGCAGCTTTATCAGCCGCAGCCTTCGCTGCAGCAACCTCTGCTGCCACCTTGTCAGCGGCGGCCTTATCCGCCGCAGCCTTTTCCGCCGCCAGCTTCTCAACGGACTTGACACCCAGGCGCACGGTGGAATCCTTGGCCACTTGTGCACCGTGGGCAGGGTCCTGGGACGTCACCTGCCAGTTCTTCTTTGAAATGATTGACTTGCCGTCGGCGGTGTCCACAGCCTCGACCTTGAGCCCGAGATCTTTCAGCTGGTCCGTGGCTTTGTCCAGCGTCAGGCCCAGCACGTCTGGAACCGTGACAGCTTCTTCAACCACCGCAACGGCGGATGCAGGTGCAGTGGGCTTGCCACCACATCCAGTCAGCATGAGGCCGGCCAGCACAACTAATGTAAGCGTCTTCTTCAATTTTCCCCCTTGGAAAGTTTTGAACAGTGGAGTGATGGGACGTCGCCTAGCTTTCGCAGGCAACGCCATCGGAATCGCGGTCCAGACCAGCACGGTAGCCGGCCTGTCCTGCGAAGATTGGTGCGGCACCGGCGGCCTTCGCCGCGGCGCAGTTGGCGTAGTAAGCGGCCACAGGAGCCGCGGGAACGGGAGCAGGTGCCACCGCTGCCGGAGCCACAGGTGCTGCCGGAGCAGGGGCCGGAGCCACAGGTGCTGCCGGAGCAGGGGCCGGAGCCACCGGCGCGGGAGCCTGGGCGGCAGGTGCCGGGACAACGGGAGCGGGCACTGGCTCAGCCGCAACAGGAGCAGGAGCCGGCCGGTCCGTCGGCGCGAGCTGCCCGGTACAGTCGGCCAGGATCCTGGCCATCGCGTCGTGCTCCGCCTGGGTGACCCAGAGACTGTACGTTGCCTTCACGGAGATCTGCCGGGCCACATACTCGCACCGGAAGCCCTTGTTCGGCGGCAGCCAGGTGGCTGCGTCGCCGTCGCCCTTTTTCATGTTCGTGGGACCGTCCGTCGCCTGCAGGTTCAGCGGATCGTTGGCGAACGCCGTCCGCTGTTCCGCGGTCAGCTGCTGCGCACCTTTCTGCCAGGCATCGCTGAGGGCAACCACATGGTCGATCTGGACAGCGCTACTCGTTGCACTCCCCCGTAGGAAACTGATGGTTGTGCCGGTGTACGGGTCCGCCAGGGTTCCGGACTGCACCTTGCAGGGGACACTGTTCGCGTAGATGGTGCCCGTCAGGTCGCGCTTGAGAATGTCATTCCGGGTGTCGCAGCCGTTACGGTCGACGTCTGCCCAGGCCTGTCCGAAAAGCGCGCGGTCATATCCCGTCTTGGGCGCCCTGCCCTTGATGGGGAGGGTAGCCAGCAGATCGATTGCCTTGGTAGCAAAGGCAGGCTGCGTCTTCGGAGCCGTTGCGCTGAGGCCGTTCGCCAGGACGTAAGTGGTCTCCGGATCGAGCGGCGCGCCCGTCACCTGGGCGGGTTCAGCGGACGACGGCGTCGGCTGGACCTTGGAGGAGGCGCTCGCTGTGGCGGTTGCTGGCGAGGCATTCCAGTCCGAGGAGGCTGCCTGAAGGTCCTCCGCGCTGGTCCGCGGCAACGCGGCGGCACCGGCGGTGAAGAGACCAAAAGCGACGGCGAGGGCGATGGCCCCTGCTTTCCGCTTCGCCGGGAGCCACGCCCAGGATCGGCGTCCGGTCGCCAGAACGTACAGGCCGGTGATGGCTGCCGAGATGGCCAGGAAAACGAGCGCGCCCCCGAACCCAACATTGAAGGCGCCAATAATCATGAAGAGTGTTGTAAGGCCTCCGACGACGAATGTGGAAGCGCGTGGCCTGCGGGGCAGTTTTGGCCCGGGCGCAGGGGCAGATGGTGCTGACCCGAAAAGGGTCTGATAGTTCGACATTCTTCCCCAATACAAGGGCCCGGCGTTTAGCCCAACCCTTTCCTTGAAACTTCACGTAAATGCCGAGCCTATTACCCGCAGAGCCGGGAAATCCGAAACCGCGACGAACCTCGGACAACCTTGATTGAGTCTTGAGCCGATCTTGATCTGTGAATGTTGGCGGTACTCCTTCCGCCCGCCGAGGTGCGGATTCCGCTCACTTTCGTGGCCGTGGTGATCGCCCTGTCGATCATCGGCTCGGTCAGTGCGAACCTCGGCGGTAGCTTGGGCGGCCGGTGGCTTGTACCAATCACGTTGTTCATGGGTATGCTCGCAGGAATTTTCCTGCTCTACGAATCAGTGGTGACCGGCCATTCCGGCTCAGCTTCCGTATGGAGCGGAGTCTGAGGCACCATCCCTTTGGAGATCGTCGCCGCCCCTCATCCGCACCGCAACGACTGCTCCGGAAACGGCGGTGAGGACGGCGACGGCGGTGATGGCCGCCGGGATCCCGTACAGGCCGGCGAGAAGCCTCGAGAGCAAGGCGCCGACGGCGAACCCGCCGTCGCGCCAGAGCCGGTTAGCCCGTGGTGGGGACATGAAGGTGCCCGGGCAGGAGGAGGTCCTGCCCGGCGCCGTGCTCGGTCCTGTTGCGGACATCCAGGACCATGGCGGCGTCGAAACCGTCGAGTTCCTCGGGCTGGATCAGCTTGGGGGTGAAGGTGGCAGACCGTCGATGCCGGTGACGTAGCCTGCGACGTTGTCGATGCCCACACGGACCAGGTGGTCCCACGTGTCCTGCGCAGCTTCCTGGTCCGGGGCCAGGAGCACCAGCGGGTTCTTGTCCGTCTCCGGGTTGACCACCCAAGCGCAGTAACTGGCGACGGACCTGCCGGCCGGGAGGTTCAGTGACCGGACCACCGTGCCCTGGTGGACTTCGCTGTTGGAACGCGTGTCGATGAAGGTGACGGCGTCCTGGGCCAGGTCCCGGCGACGTCCGCGGTGTCCAACTCCGGCAGCGGGGCACGTTCGCCCATCACGGCCGGACCTTTGCGATTTTCGCGCTTCATGCGGCCGAAGTACGCGTGCGCATCCGGCTGGCCGTCGAGGAGTTCATCAATGAATCCCTGCTCGTCGTTCGTGGCAAGGTACGGGCCCCACCAGGCGTAGAGGCGTTCGTAGCCCACGGTGGAGGAAGGGATCGCGCCCAGTGCCTTGCCGCAGGCACTGCCGGCGCCGTGGGCGGGGTGGACCTGGACGTAGTCCGGCAGGGTAAGAAACTTGTCCCGCAAGCTGGCGAAGAGCTGCTTTGCGCCCCCGAACCGCGTGTCCACTCCGCCGGCTGCCTCATCCAGCAGGTCCGGGCGGCCGAGGTCGCCGGAGAAAGCTTTTCCTCTCCCTAGCTCGAACCGCCTATCCTCGAACAACCCCCTGGACGGTCCCCTGCTTCTGGTACTTCCCCTGGTCTTCGGGTCCGCCATGGTGGCCTGCCTGGTCCTGGACTTCATCCAGGTGCGGCGGCGCAACTACGTGTCCGGGCTGGGCCTGCTGGTCATGGTGGTCCTGATGACAGCCGGCTACTTCGGCGGCGTCGTGCCACTCATCACCCCCGGAGAGGCCGCCAAGGACAGCCCAGGACATCTCGCAGTCGGGGGCGGTCTATCTCGCCGGCGTCGCCTGCATCTTCCTGGTCATTCTGCTCGACGTGGTGGTTGCAGGCGCCTGGTACGCCCTCTTCAAGAACGTCAACCGGCGGATCTCGGCGGCCGCGGCCTGGCCGCGAATCACCTTCGCCGGGCTCTTCGCAGTAGCCACCGGCCATCTGGTGTACGCCTACACCCTGCTGGACGATCCGGACCAGGCCCTGCACGCCATCGAATCGTTCCGCACCCTCTGGCTGATCAGCCTTGGACTGTTCGGCCTCTGCCTCATCCTGATCGGGTACCTGGAGCTCCGCTCCACCTTCGTCCCCACGGTCTTCGGAGTCCTCCTGGCCACCTCCGGCGCCGGGTACATCATCGACGCTTTCGGTGTCGCCTTCGTGGATGCATTCACCCCGATGTACGGCCTGTTCGCCATCGTCGGCGAAACCAGCTGCAACTTCTGGCTGCTGATCAAAGGCCGCAGGCTCGCCACCCCCGAAGCACGCCACGCCTGAGGCGACCCGCGACGGGAAGCCGTGCGCCGCCGTCGTAATTTACGACGGCGGCCGCTGGCTTGCGTGCGCACCGGGGAAGCCGCGGGCTGGGGCCGGTGTATCTGGTTTCTTTCGCGGTGATCACCATCGCTGAGTTCGGCGTGCTTCGCGACGCTTTCAAGGCCCACGATCAGGAACTACGGAAACTCGCCGCCACCGCAAACGATCTCACCCGGACCAACCACCACCGCCTCTCCGTCCAGCAGGTCAGCAGCAGTTCAAGCTATTGGGCGGCGCGGGAGCGCTTTGCGGGCTGGAAGTAGTCGGTCAGAAACCCGGCCAGAACACCGGCCAGGATCACGGCCACCGCCGGCAGGAGCGTCAGCGGGCCCACCACTTCGCGGAGGTCGATCCTGAAGAACAGCATCAGCACCACTACAAGGAGGACATAGGCGATCGCCAACACCAGTCCCACCATGGTGATGGTCCTGCCCCGCGTCCGCCTCTTCGTCCTGGGAAACTGCTTCGCGTACTCCTCGGCGGCGCCAAATTCAGTTTCGACATTAGTCCCGGCGGTGGCCTCGTGCGCCCGCACCTCGTTCAGGACTTCGGCGATCTCAGCTTCGGACAACCCACGCACCCTGAGCTTGAAGGTCAGGTTTCGCTCGTAGCTCATGGTTGTTCCTGTCGGTTCGTTCGGATGTCGGTGAGTGCCTGGCTCATCCGGTGCCAGGCCGCTGCCGAACGCTCCAGTTCGTCGCGCCCCTGCCCGGTGAGTGTGAACAGTTTCCGGCCCGGACCTGCCTGGTCATGCTGCCACGCGTGCTGAAGGAAGCCCTGGTCTTCCAGCCGCTTGAGGAGGGGATACAGCGTTCCGCCCTTAATGCGGACGAAACCGTGATGCCGCAGGACCTCGGCGATGGCGTAGCCATGGTTTTCGCCTTGGCTGAGCACCCCGAGCACTGCCTGCTGAAGCGCAGCCCGGGTCAGCTCCTGGTCAAGCTCGACATCATCCACAACTAGATAGTGTCACTAACTAGGTAGGTGCACAAGCGGCTCAGCGTCAGGACACGCGGCGGAATTCTCCGGGCCGCAGCTGGACATGGAACGGCAGAGCCAGTTGGATGTGGGAGTCGCCGATGGGCTCGTCGAGCAGCTCGTTGATGGAGGTCTGCCCCTCCAGTTCGCTGCTCTGTTCCCTGCCCACCACACGACAATATGTGAGGCGCGGGTGCCGCGAATCGTATGACACGGCCAGAGCCGCCGCTGGCGCTGCTGATTCTTGGGGACTGATTCGTTCTCAGGGACTCGTCGCAGTGGTGACAAGCCGGTAGACGAAGCGGCCGTTCAGGCCGCCGCCCGGGCTCATCGGCCGGTCCGCTCCCTCGGTGGGCTCTGCTTCAGACGGCATGCCGGGATCCGACGGCGGTGCCCGGAGCAGGCGCGCCACTTCGGCGGCATTTTCCTCAACAACAGCGAGACCAAAAACGTGACCTGGTCCGGGACCGTCAGGCCCGCACTCCACGATCCCGCCGTCGTGCTCCGGCCGGTCAACGGCTGCCCCTCTGGATGGCAACCGGCGGGAGCGCAGCGTCCTCGGTTCGCGCCCGGAGCTCGGCCTGCCCATTTCCTACGGCATCATCGGCGGGGCACCCGCCAGGTTCGCACCGCTGGCAGAGCTCTACCGGGCCTCCGCCGCGAAAGCCGGACACACCGTCGAGGACAATCAAGGTCTCCGTGGCGGCCCTCGGCCTGGTCCCCCCTCCAAAAAGGAAGCGGTGGAGCGGTTCTACCCCTGCTGGGACAACCTCAACATCGAAATGGGGCGAGCTCCGCGGCTGGCGCGCACCCGATAAGCGCCAGTTCCTGGCACAGACCGAGTTCCCCGGCGCCTACTACGTCGGTGACCCCGAGGAAATCGCCGGACGCATCGCGGACCTGCACGGCCACATGGGACACATGCGCCACTTCCTCCAGATGGACAGCGGCGGCCTGCCCCAGGAACACTTCCTGGAATCCCTGACCCTGCTCGCCACCGAGGTCAAACCCCGCGTCGAACGCCTACTCGCCGGCAAGTACGGCCAGCCAATCCCGAAACCGTACGAGGCGTGACAGGATGGGCGCATGAGCAGAGTCACCTGTGATCTCACCATCTCCCTCGACGGATTCGTCGCCGGTCCGAACCAAACCATGACGGACCCCTTGGGCGAGAACGGCGGGCGCCTGCACCGGTGGATGTTCGAAGACGCCGAAAACAACGCAGCCGAGCTGGAAGGCATCCTGACGTCCGGCGCCTACATCATGGGGCGGAACATGTTCGCCGGTCCCGGGGCGTGGGCCGAGGACTGGCGGGGATGGTGGGGTGGGGAGCCGCCCTATCACGCACCCGTCTTCGTGCTCACCCATCAGGCACGCAGGCCGCTGGAGATGCAGGGCGGCACCACGTTCAACTTCGTGACCGATGGCATCGAATCCGCGCTGGCCCAGGCCCGGGAGGCCGCCGGCGGCAAGGACGTGGCCATCGCCGGCGGAGCGCAGACGGTCCAGCAGTACCTTTCGGCGGGGCTGATCGACGAGCTGCGGCTCCACACCGCGCCCGTCCTGCTGGGAGCGGGCGAAAGGCCGCTCGACGGCGTCGCCAACCTCGCGCTGGAGCCGACCGAAGTGCGTGGCACCCGCTACGTCACGCACGTGAGCTACCGGGTCATCCGCTGAAATACTGAAGCTCGGCTACGTGGCCTGAGGGCCTGCCTCAGTCACTGCAAGGTGGTCTAATTGTCCGCTGCAGGCATTCGTGCGCGCCAGCGCCGGCGGGAAGTCACCAGTCCTTCGCATAAGATTTTGTGGTGGCCACCTCATCGGTCCTGACGTGCGATTCCATTCCTCCTGGCTGGAAGGATCCGCAGAATCAGTGGTGCCGGCCGTGGGTTGCTCATGACCCAATAGATTTCCCGGGAGACGTAGCGTTTACGGCAGAGGATGATTTCCTTTTTGTTTTGCCTTCTTCGGTGCGTTCGGCCACGTAATCGCGGGATCGTTTGTCCTTGGACATGCGCACCAAAACGACGCGGTAGAGCGAGGAGTTAGCTTCCCTGTCCCCGCCGCGGGAGAGTCGGTGGCGGCTGGTTCTGCCGGAGGACGCGGGAATGGGGGCGACCCCGGCCAAGGCAGCAAAGGAGGCCTCGCTGGCCATCCGTTCGGGGTTGTCCCCGAACGTCACCAGCAGCTGGGATGCCACGACGGCGCCGACCCCGTTGACATCCAAGAGCTCTGGGGCGTGGGTGGAAACGATGACTGACAGCTCGGCATCAATCTCGGCGATCTCCTCACTCAGGAACCGGTGCCGGGCGCCCGGCCGCTTTCACCTTAAAAGGGTCGCCACCGCCGGATCCGCAGGGTCCCCGGCGGGCCGGCTGATGGCCACGGCCTTCACCCGTGCTTCACTGGCCATGCCGCGCTACTTGGCTCTGAGCTGCTCCGGGGCTGAGGTCAGGGCCCCGCTTTATCTGGTCAGCAAGGCGGTGCGGGCCTTGACAGCGCTGGTGCGGGCGGTGCGGATGACGCGCAGAGCCTAAACCAACCCGTCACGGCTGTTGGGCGTGGAGGTGCCCCGGTCGGCCAGCACGGATTCGGCAGCCTGGTACGCATCCAACGGATCTGATTTGCCATGCAATTGGCGCTCGGCCCGGTTGGCCCGGTTCACTTCCCGGACGGTGAAACCGTGGCCGGCCAGAACCCGAGTCAGCTCGGCACCGTAGGATCCGGTGCCCTCGACGCCAACGGCGGTGACGGGGCCCGAAGCTAGTCAGGTAGGCTGCGATTTCGTGGTACCCGGATCCGACAGCCAGGAACTACCTCCCCCGCTTTCCTGCCGCGCCGCGTGTCCAGGGATCCCGCCGCCGCTCGGTCGTGTCCAGGGTTCGTTCAAGCATGGAAAGGGACGCGTCCGGGAACTGGAAGGGCAGACGTCGATCAACGAGCTGCTCGAGGAACCAGTCTGCGCCGCCCCCGTCCAGCTGGCGTTGCCCATTCTGGTCCAGGTGAAGCCGGGTCATTTCCGGCGCGTCCTGACCCGGACTGCCTGCTTGCTGCCGCCGGCCGCGACTATAGGCCCGATTTGATCGCCGCGAGCAGTGCCGTCCCGTCGGGGCTGCCGAGCCCGGTGCAGGGATCCCAACCGGCCGAGGCCTGGTAGGTGCCGTTGTTTCCGGTGGTGACGTCGCGGAACCCGGCGCTCCGGGTGTATAGCAGGGGCTGGATTTGGCCGAAGCGCCGCCCGGTCGTCTGGGCGAACAGGGCGATCAGTGCTGCCCAGAGGGGTGCGACGGCGCTCGTGCCGCCGATGACCATGTCCTTGCCGTCAACTCTGACTTTGTAACCGGTCTGGGGGTCGGCGACGGCGCTGACGTCCGGAACGCCGCGGCCATGACCCCCTGGTGTGGGCTTCGGAGCAGGTTTGTGGTGTCTGGCGTGGGCGGGCAGGCCGCTCTGCCAGGCCGGGGCGGGGAACGTGTCGCTGTAGCCGCCACCTGTGGCTGAGTGCGGTCCATCGTTCCAGACGGTTTCGGACCTGATTATTCCGGTGGCCGGGTCGGCATCGAGACGGGTGCCGCCGCACGCCAGTACGTGCGGGCTGGAGGCCGGAAAATCCGCGTGGTCTTTGCCGTCCGTGGCCCCGTCAGCGCTGCCGTTGTCGCCGGCCGCTGCCGTGACGGTCACGCCCAGTGCCGTGGCGTCGGCCAGGGCCTGGTCGAACGCAGTCCGTGCCTGAGCGGTCCAGGCGTCCTCGTTCTGGCCCCAGCTGATGCTGATGGAGGCAGGTGCCGGGGTCGCGTGGGAGGCGTTGATAATCGCGTCGAGGAAGCCTGCGTCGGTGTTCGGGGCGAAGTAGACCAGGATGTCCGCCTTCGGTGCCAGGGCGCCGACCACTTCGACGTCGAGCAGCACTTCCCCATCCGCCCCGGTCGGGTCCTGTCCGGGCTGGTTGACGGCGCCGTCCACGCTTACCGCCGTCACCTTCGGTCCGGGGATCCCCAGACCTCCGAAGTACGCGTCCAGGTCTGCCTGGCCGAAGCCGCCACCCAGCTCGATGATGGCAACGACCTGGCCGCTGCCGTCTGCGCCGGCCGGGAAGTTGTAGATCCTGGCCAGTTCCGGCGGGGTGTAGCTGGTACCCGTTGCGGCGAGCGGGATCGCCTGGAATTGCGCGCGGGCCTGGGGGCGGTCATCCAGCCCCAGGACGGCCGTGACGATTCCTTCCAGCTCTGCCGGGATCTGCAGGCCTCCGGTCCGGTGCCGGTGGGTGATGTCGTGGCCGTGGGGACCGCTGCTGGTCACTTCTTCCAGGCTGGTGCCGAAGATCCGGCTCAGCTCTTCGACGGTTCCGGCCAGCCGCAACCGGCGGGAGGCCGGGTCCGCTTCGAGGATTTCCGCTCCGAGCCGGGTAAACGTCTCGGTGGCAAGATGCACGTCCCCGTTGGAGGCTCCGTGCCGTGCTCCGAGCTCGTCGCTGGACATCGGTCCGGCGGGCATCTCCGTCAGCGGTTCCTGCCGGCGCAGGATCACGGTCACCTCAATCCTGCGGGAAGGATTGACGGGCCCGTGCGTGGCCTGGATTCTCGCCGCCGCAGGGCGTTCCGAGCCCGCGAGCGGGACACTCCGCTCGGCGGAGTTCGGGGTGGTGTTCTGGTCAGACATGACAGTGCTCCATTCGTAGGACGGTCATCGTTCAGGGCTTCTTTGTTGCCAGGGGAACGTCGTTCGGCGGCGGAAGCGTGCCCCCGCCGCGCATCACCACCGGTGCCACCGGAGTTGATGCCGGTGCGGGAGGTGCCGGCAACGGCTTAGGTTTGGGAGCCTGCTGCGGCTGAGCAGGGAGGGTGACTTTCGACCCGTAGGCAGGCGGTGCAGGGTTGTGCAGGGCCGGATCAATCAGGTCGGCCAACCCGGGGTCGTTGTCGACGCGATCCACACCCAGCCTGGGCAGCCCGAGCAGCTGCATCACGGTCTTCGGGATGCCGGCGTGGTTGGACCAGCGGCTGTCGATGCCCCGCTTGACCGGGCCGCCGAACATGATCAGCGGGACCCGCGGACCGTAGGCGAGTTGCACCCCGTCCGGGGTGTGTTCGACATTAGGAGTGGCCACGTGGTCGTCCCACCCGCCCCAGTCGTCCCAGGTGAGCAGGAACACCGTCTCGTCCCAGCCGCCGGACCTGACGACAGCGTCCACGGATTCCCAGATCTTGTTCATCCCGATCGTAACGTCGGCGGTTGGGTGTTCGTCTTCGGGCGAGTTGTGCCACAGGTAGGTCAGCGGCGGCAGTTTCCCGGCGGCGGCATCCGCGACGAAGTGCGAATTGGGAATCAAATTCTTGGTGCCGTTGAGCTGCTGGTAGAACCCGACTGGGTAGTTGCTGTTGCCGGTGTAGCAGGCCCAGCCGATTCCCGCGTCGGCTGCCAGGCCCGGGACCGAGGGCATGTCCCACAACGGCGGCGGCAGGGTTCGGGACGGGTTGCGCAGCGTCGGTGACTGGCCGCCGACGATCAGCAGATGGTTCGGGGTAGAGTTGGTGCCGAAGCCACTGCAATGGTTCTCCAGGAACGCCCCGGTCAAGGCCAGGTAGGCGTAGAACGGCAGTATGTTCATGGTGTCGAACTGGGTGCCGGTGGCCTTGTGCAGCCCGGTGAGCCAGCGGTAGTAGGCGTGCCGGTCGTGGGGCTGATCCGACGCTGGCGGGTTGACCTGAATAGGCCAGTCCGGCGCGACGTTGGCACCGTACGGCGCCAGACCCCGGAAGTAATTGTCGGTGGTGTGGTTTTCCTGGACCATCACCACAACGCGGCTGACCCTGCTGTTCGCCATGACATCCCCGTTTCCTCGTCCGGGTCACCCGGGCGCTTGATCGGTCACAAACGACACTATGCCGAAAGCTGCCCCTTGCGCCCTGACGGTGGCCGCCTTTTTAGAAAGTGTTCACGTCCGAGTGGTCCCGAGCAGCAGAACCTTACCCGGCACCCAACTCTCACGCCCCGGACGCAAAGAAAAAATTAAGGGCCTCCAGTTCCGGCCGCTGCAGAATGCCCCGCCAGTGGCCTACGCGACGAAACTCCTCTGATGGTTCTTCAATACCTACGCGCATCTTCTCTGAGTCAACGCGGTCCCTTGTGCGGGTCAGTCGGCAATGCCAAAATGAGCGATGATGCGGGACGGGAGCTACTAATGAGTGAGCGACTTCCAATTGTCTATGTCCGGGGGTTCGCCGGTGGTCAGAATGCTATCAATGACGCCGTCGACGATCCGTTTTACGGCTTCAATGAAGGATCGACCCACATCCGGGTCGGCGCCGCAGGCCAGCCCCGGTTCTATCAGTTTGAGGGACCGCTCCTGCGGCTAATGAAGGAACACAACTACAATCTGGCCACGGCCGGCAGCCAGCAGCAAGTCCTGCTCGACGCCGCTCCGGGTGAACTCGCCCCGGATTCAATCTGGATATACAGGTTCTATGATGCCGATTCCGGGACCTTCTGCGCCGACCCACAACCGTACGATATCGGGCAGGCCGCGACAGGCTTGGCAGATTTCATTGCCTTGGTGCGCTCGAAAACACAGGGCGAGCCCCTGGTCTACCTGGTTGCGCATTCGATGGGTGGCCTGATCTGCAGAACTGCCTTGCAGCGCGAACTGGAAGATCCCGTCGGAACCGTATCGAAGTTGTGCACCATCGGCACTCCTCATGGGGGTATCGATCCGCAGCTGGGAGGTCCGGTCGGCGGCTGGATCATGAACACGTTCGGGCCCATGGGTTCTGCTGTCTTCACCCCCGATCACATGCAGGAATACATGCTGCCGCCCGGTCATGACCCTGCCGGTGAGACTGATCCCCGGACGGGTCGATGGGACCCGCGGCGCATGACCGGTCCGTTCAAGCCCGCCCGTGTGCTGAGCATTGTGGGCACCAACGCAGGAGATTACGCCGTGGCGCGGGGATTGTCCTCAGCGCTGATGGGCGTCCAAAGCGATGGTCTTGTCGCCATCCGCAACGCTTACGTCTACGGGTCCGCGCGCGCCTACGTTCACCGCTCCCATTCCGGCCGTTACGGGCTGGTCAACTCCGAAGAGGCTTACCAGAACCTCAGCCGGTTTCTTCTCGGCGCCCTACGTGTGGACATCGGTCTGCACGGGCTGGACTTCGGAAACCAGGCAGACCGCATCTGGCAGGCGGAAGTCCGTCTGGCCTTGCGCGGGGTCCCGGTGTTAATCCATGAACAGACAGCAGATCACTACTGTCCCGTAGATCTCAACGCCGAAGCGAAAGAACTCGCCACACCGTTGTCTCCGGTGCCGCTGGTAACGATCTTCCTGCAACCCCGGGAACAGCCCGTCTGCCGGTACGCACTGGACCTGAAGGTCCTCTCCCTCAAAGAATCCGGCGGCATCCTGGGTTTCGACGACCACCTCGAGCAGATCGGCGACTGGGAAGACACCCTGGTCGTGGATGTCGTGCTCGACGCTGAGGGTGCCGGGGGAACCGTTACCTGGCAATGGAACAGCACCCTATCCGGACGGATCGCCGATCAGGCAGAACTGACAAACCGGCTCGACTGGGGACCCGAAAACACCAGCGACAGCCACTGGCATGTCAGCATCCCGGTCACCGACGTAGGCCGGACCCTGCTCGGCACCGACACCCGACTGGAACTCGACGTCAGCCAATGGGACTAGAACCGCCGACGGCGTTCGGCGGGTCGGTGAAGACCCGGTGGCAGCCCGCGGCATTCAACGCCGCATGATTCAGATCCACGTTCTGCTCCGAGGTGCTGCCCCTGGCATATCCGACACTCCCATGCCCACAGACATAGGACCATTCCTGGGTCCTAGGCTGGGTGCCGCCCGTTAGGGTCCCGCACCGACCTGACGTCCGTCCGGGATTACAACCTGGCTCTGCCGCACATGATTGATTTCCATGACCTTCATGTCAGCCTCATCGGCTCCGGCACTCCCATGATCACCGGGCACGTTACCCTCGAAGACGTGCCTCACGGACGGGCACGCGGCCCCGATCCTCGCGGACGTGCAAAAATGCGTGGCGGAGCACTGACGTTTCCGTCGAACACTCCACCTTCCAGCTCGAACCGGCCACTCACCGCGACCAGGAACAGTTCCCCCCACTGACGAAACGGATACCCGCCATGACCAGCGCCGACCCCACGGCCACCAACACCGGCACCGGCATGCTGCAGCGCCGCGTGCTGCGCCTCGAATACGCGACCCTCGGCTGGAACGTCATCGGCCTCGCGGTCCTGGCCGCCGCTGCGGTCCAGGCGGGCTCCCTGCCCTGGCCGGCTTCGGCCTGGACTCACTGATTGAGATCTTCGCCTCCCGTGTTCTGGTGTGGCAGCTCAAGGTAGTCCATGCGGGCCAGGAGGCCCGGGCGATGCGTCTGATCGGGGCCGGCTTCGCCGTCCTGGTCGCGTACCTGATCATCCAGCTCATCCTCATTTCTGCCACCGGCGGGCAGCCCGCAGTATCACTGTTGGGGATCATCTGGACGGCCCTGACGTTCCTTGTCATGCTGGCCCTGGCTGGCCGGCGTGGCCCTAAATGCCCTATTCGGGTGGTGGTGGGCCGACACGCCCGCCGGGGCCGTGATCATCTACTACTCCGCACGGGAAGCACACCACCACCTCACCCACACCAGCGAAGCGGCCGCGGCGTGAACTGGTGGGACGCACTGATCGCCGTCGCCGGCGGTATCGTGTTGATCGACGCCGTGCTGCTGGTCCTTCTGGCCCTCTACGCCCGCAGAAACCCGGAGACCGTGGGCATGAAAGAGGCCCTGCGGCTGCTGCCTGACCTACTCACCCTGCTGCGCCGGCTCACCGCCGACCGGACGCTGCCGCGCGGGATCCGCGTCCGGCTCGTGCTGCTGCTGATCTACCTCGCCTCGCCCATCGACCTGGTGCCGGATTTCCTGCCCGTCATCGGGTACGCCGATGACGCCATCATCACCGCCCTCGTCCTGCGCTCCGTCATCCGGAAAACCGGCAACGGACCATTGGAACAACACTGGCCCGGCAGACCCGCCGGCCTCACCCTGATCCAACGACTGGCCGACACACTGTGCCCGCCGATGCAGTCGGCCCCCAGGCGGAATCCTAGGAAACGGGCCCACGGGGAGCGAACATGATCACCGCCACCCCCGCAACACAAATCAGGGAGCCGATAACGTCCCAGCGATCAGGGCGGAACCCATCGAGCACTCGGCGTGCCGCAGGTCACCAACGGCTAGGGCAGGGGCACTTCCTTCCACAACCCGGCGGGGGTGCCCTTTCTGCCCGTGGCACCGCCAACACATCGCAAGGGGCGGGGGCGGAAGGAACCATTGCCCGCATCGGTCCTTAAATGGGCCGCGCCAGCATGGCGGGAATCGATTCAGGAGTTGCCGATGAAGGCCCTCCAATACAATGTTATCGGCGCACCTCTAGGAGTCGTCGAAGTCGATACCTGAGCCCGGGCCAGGACAAATTCGGCTTAGGGTCACGGCGGCCGGTGTCTGCCATTCGGACGAATTCATCATGGGTTTGCCGGACGCTGCCTACCGGGCCAGTTACCCCCTGCCAATGACGTTGGGTCACGAAGGTGCGGGGTTGTTGACAACCTTGGCGAAGGTGCGCTCGGTTTTCAAGTCGGTGACTCCGTCGTCGTCTACGGCCCTTGGGGCTGCGGGCAGTGCTACCCCTGCTCCCAAGGGCACGAGAACTACTGCGAAAACGCTGCAAGCTCGGCATCACTCCTCCGGGGCTGGGCTTCCCCGGGTCCATGGCCGAGTACATGATCATTGACAACCCTCGACACCTAGTTTCCCTGAACGGCCTCGACCCGGTGCAAATCGTCTCCTCAACCGACGCCGGTCGTACGCCCTACCACGCAATCAAGGCGTCCATCGATAAGCTCGTGCCGGGCTCCCTCGCCGTCGTCATCGGAGCTGGCGGCCTGGGCCACGTGGCCATCCAAATACTGCGCGCCGTAACCCCATCCCTCGTCGTGGCGTTGGACATCTCCAGGAAAAATTGACCTTGGCAAAAGACGTGGGCGCTCACCACGCGTTCATCTCTGACGCCAGCGCGCGGTGGACAAGGTCCAGGAACTAACCAAGGGTCTCGGCGTACACGCTGTGTTCGACTTCGTGGGAGTACAACCGACCCTGGAGCTGGGAAATGCATGATCCGAGTGGGCGGAGACCAAGTGCTCGTCGGTGTTGGCTCGGGCAGCCTCCTGGTGGGCATGCTTGACAAACCTTGGGAGTCCTCCATTCGCGCGCCCTACTGGGGCTACCGTTCGGAGCTGTTCGAGGTCCTGGAGCTCGCTCGCTCTGGCCCTGTCCGAGTGGAAACCGAAGTCTTCTCCCTCGACGAGGCCCCGAAACCGTACCTAAAACTGCACACCGGACAACTCCGTTGCCGGGCAGTGATTTTTCCCTGACACGCATGGGAATTCAGCGCATCAATCTTCCGGTGGCGCCCGGTGCCCTCGGTAACTGGTGCCTGCAGCGTTCTCGGGCGTGTCCGTCAGACACCGATGGTTGGCTTCCTAGGCTGATTCGTCCACGTTTGCCGAACCGTCTTCACTAGACGGGGAGAATACGAGGTGTATTCTCCCCGTTTTTCATGACTGACAGCGGTCCGTAGGGGCCAGCTTCAGCCGGATCAAACGCTGGGGACCACGACGCTGGGCCCGGGGCCAGCGGCCGTAAGCCGGTGGGCTTCCGGCGTCACGGGTCGTCCCGGGCGGTGCGGGCAGATGTGGTGTGAATTGGAGCGATCCGCGTTCGCCGGTGGATTGTCAGGGCGGCGGCGGCGAGGAGGACCGCGGCGGCTTGGGCTAGGGCGGTGAGGGTTTTGTCGTAGAACCAGACGGGTTCGTACATGGCGGGGAAGGGCCCGATGGCGGGGATGTCGATGTAGCGGTAGAGGAGCAGGACGGCCAGGCCGCCTCCGCCGGTGAGCAGGGCCAGGACCCAGGCGGGGCGGCTGCCGCGGATCAGGACGTAGAGCCCCACCAGTGCGGCGGCCGCGGCTTCGGCGAGGAAGAGGTTGCCTTCTCCGAGACCGTCGGGGGCTGCGGACTGGTAGCCCGGGGCGAGCCGGGCGTGGACGACGGCGTCCACGGCCAGGGCGGCTGCTGCCAGGACCCGTAGCACCACGGCCGCGGCTGAGTGGCCATGGTGCCTGGTCGGCTCTGATGGTTCCATGGGGTCCTGACTGGAGCTTTCGGCCGTGGTCATTTGACGTTCAGGGTCCCGTGCATGTTGGAGTGGTAGGTGCAGTGGTATGTGTAGGTGCCTGGTTTGGCCGGGGCGGTGAATGTGGCGCTGGTGCCGGGTTTGACGACGGCGTCAAAGGAGCCGTCGTCGGCGGTGAGGGTGTGTGCCACGGTGTCCATGTTCATCACGGTCACCGTCGCGCCGCCCGGGACGCTGTCGGGGCCGGTGTAGGCGAAGGATTTGATGTGGATGGTCGTTTCGGCTGCGGTGCCCGTGGATCCCATTGAGGACCCAGTCGGGGAGGCTCCCGTGCTGGGGTCCATGGTTGTGGTGGGGCTGGCCGTTGTGGCGGCCGGCTGTGTTGCTGTGGCTGATGGTGTGGCTGTCCCGGTACCGGTGGTCCCGCAGGCGCTGGCACCCAGAAGGGTCGCTGCACAGATCAGGGCAAGAACGAGGGGTTGCGGGGTGCGGGTCGTCTTCATGGTGTTCCCTTTTCACAGAGCTGACGGGTTATGGGAGCTGGCGGGGGAGTGCTGGAGATCCCGGCTGCCCGTCCTGCCTTGGCGTTTTGGGGGCCAGCTCTGGGGTTTGTTAGGCGGGGTGGCTGGAGGTCATGTGGGCGTAGACGACGGTGTTGTCCAGGTATTCCCTGGTGGCCGGGTCGTAGCCGCCGCAGGTGATCAGGCGGACCTCGGGCCGGTCCGCGTTCTGGTATACCTCCACGGTCGGGAAGGTCGCTTTGTGGTAGACATCGACTTTATCGACGGTGAAGACCGCGGCGGTGTGGTCGGCGCGGGTGACGGTGATGCTCTGGCCCGGGGTGAGTTCGTGGAGACGGTAGAAGAGCCCTACAGGGGTGTTGATGGCGTTGACGTGGCCGAGGATGATGGCGGAGCCGCTCTGGCCCGGGGTGGGCGAGTCTTTATACCAGCCCGCTGGGGAGCCGGGTTCACCGGGCGGGATCTCGACTTCGCCGTTGGCCTGCTTGCCCAGTTGCAGCAGGGTTGAGCTGACGCCGATGGAGGGCACCTCAACGCTGACCGGTAGGGAGGCGGTCAGCGCCGCGCCCGGTGCGGGAAGAAGAACCTGGGACGGCGGTGTGGAATTGACAGGTGCCGGGGCCGGGGCCCGAACCTTTGCCGGGTCAGCCGCGGGGGTGGCCGGGGCGGCGGCGGACGTTGTGTCGTTTGTCCCTGGTGTGGGGGGTTCGGCGTGGAGTCCGAGGCCGATGGTGGTGATCCCGCCGGCGAGGAGCAGGGCGGCCGCCGCGGACGCGATGAGGCGTCCGCGGCGGCTGCTGTTCTCAGATTCCACCAGGTTCCCGCGTCTTCTCAGACCCTATGCGGCCATCTTGCGGCGGGCCGCGTAGGCTCCGCCGGCTGCCAGGAGGAGGCCGCCGCCGGCGGCCAGGAGACCCAGGTCAGGTCCGGCAGGAGCCGGGGTGGTGATGCCGGTGCCCGGCGCTCCGGCAGGCATGGCCTTTACCGGGCCACAGAGAGCAGGCGAGGTAGCGGCCAGCGGCAGCGAGGGAACCAAATCGCTCGGAGCCTTCTGCGCTGCCTCTGACAAGGTTGCCGGGTCCAGACCGTGCACCACGACAACGGCGGTACCGGCCTTGAGCGAGTCAGCGGTTTTCGCGTCCAGCGTGAAAGTCCGGTTGTACGTGTAGGAGGCACCCATCCCGGCGACCTTCAGGTCGGTGCCGGCAGCAGGGCTGGTGTCGCCGCTCGTGGACAGCGTGGTGCCGATCCCGCCGTAGGACGGGGCACCTTCGGTGGTGCTGATCACGCCGTCATTGTTGGTGTCCGCGGACATGTCCGGGCAGGTGCCTTTCGCGCCGATGTGGATGTGCTGGACGTGCGGGTAGGGATTGCCGCTGAAAGTGGCAGCAAGCCCGGAGACTTTTTCGGTGACAGTGGCCTGATCACCGTGGAGGGCAATCATGAACGTACCCGAGGCGTTGCTGCCGTTGATCGCGGCAAGGTTCGCCTGGTACGTGGTGGTGTCCGCGTCGTGCGCCGAAGCGGCCCCAGCGGCAAGTGTAAGGGCGCCTAGGGCCAGGGCCGGGGCGATCAGGAAAGCGGATTTCTTCATGACGGGTTTCCTCCGATGACAATGAACGTTCCCCTGATGGGCACATCCATAGGGCTGACACTAACGGTTCGTTGTGGTCTACGTCACGGATGGGGAGGTTTCGGAAACACCTTTCACGAAACGCCGACGCCCGGGAAGGCGGAGGATAGACGCCGGATGAGTTGTCAGGTTATTCATATCGGCGGCCAACAGGGCCGGTTCCTTCACGGTATGGAGCGGCTATTCGGACCAGCAGGCCAGGATGGTGGTGGCCACCTCATAGGCGAAAGCGCTGGGGGTAACGCCATGCGGGCCAAGGCTCGCCGGCAGGGCCGTCGCGTCGACGGTGAGGACGAAGTTGTCCTTGACGAAAACCACGGCCCCGGCCGGTGTCTGGAAAGCGGGGAAACCCAGATTCGCCATGCCCTCGATCGGCTGGGCTGAGGCGGTTCTGCGCTGCAGTGCGTCACAGTGGTCGCGTGCGCCGGCAGGGTCCGGTGTCTCCTTCACCGAGAGCACGAGCGACCCGGCCGGGAGCGCATACGTGCAGGTGTAGAGGCTGTCCACCCAGGCGTCGGTGGTCCGGGGCGGATGAGGCAGGGACAGGATCCGGACGATGTTGGACCGAGTTTCCTCCCCGCAGACCATCCGCGCCGACGCCGAGGGCGAACCATCTGCCGGCAGGCCCGAAACATCAGAAGCTGGCGGCGTTGCCAGGGAACCACCGCCAGCCGCGGCGGGAGCGCCATAGGCCCGGGCGGGTCAGAGCGGGAATCCCAGCGCCAGAGAGCCCCTCGTCGGGGACGAAGAGCAATTTTGGTCGCGGCCATCATTTCTGGGCTCATTCCGGGTTAGTTTCTGAGGGGCGCTTCGCTCCGCCGTGAGGACGGAAAATTTGTCCGCGTCACGTCTGTTCCCGGGATCTCTGGTGCGGACAGTCGGTCTGGGGACACACTTGATGTGTGTGTTTCGGTCGACCCCGATTCGTCTATGGTGCCGGTGAGCCTGTGGGTTAGTTTGGTGGTGGAGGGGACAGCTTTGTTGTCCGCGGGACCGTGGATTGTTGCCTTGAGCACGAATGTCAGATTTGTTGTTTTATCCGCCTTCCCCGGAACGCATGCACCTTGATTCCTGCAGGACGACTGGGAAGTGTGATCCGAGATGGAAGTGATCCACCCGCGGTGCGCGGGTATTGATATTGCGAAGAAGGACGCGAAGGTCTGTATCCGTGTGCAGGGGCGGGGGCCAGGGCAACCGCGTCGACGGTCACCACGTGGGGTGCGATGACCGGACAGACCTTGGACCTGAAGGAACACCCGCTGACGGAGCGGGTGAGTCTGGTGGTGATGGAAGCGACCAGTGATTACTGGCGTCCCTTCTACTGCCTGCTCGAGGGCGAGGGATTGAACGTCATCCTGGTCAACGCCCGTGATGCCAGAAACGTCCCGGGCCGTAAAACCGATGTCTCCGACGCTGCCTGGCTCGCGGATCTGGGCGCCCACGGGCTGGTCCGAGCCTCGTTCGTGCCCCCGCCCCCGATCCGTGAACTGCGGGACCTGACCCGGGCCAGGATGCGGTCAAAGATCCCTGAGCTCACCGAGGCGCTCACTGGCCGGTTCAGCAGCCATCACCGCTACATGGCGGAACTCTACCTGCACCGGGTCGACGCCCACACCGCCGATATCAAGGACCTGAGCGCCAGGATCGAGGCGGCGATGGAGCCCTTTCGTCTCGCCCCGGAACTCCTGATCAGCATCCCGGGATTCAGCACCACCATCGCGGAGATCTTCATCGCCGAAACCGGCGCCGACATGACCGTGTTCCCCACCGCCGGACACCTGGCGTCCTGGGCCGGCACGTCCCCGGGATCCGGGATCCAACGAATCCGCCGCACGGGTTAAATCCACCAAAAAACGCCCCGGCAACCGCTACCTCAAAGGAGCGCTCGATATCGCCGCGCTCTCGGCAGCACGGTCGAAAAACACCTACTTCACCGCGAAATACTCCCGCCTCACCGCCCGGCGCGGGCCGTCCAAAGCACTCGTCGCGATCGAACCCGCCATGCTCACGGCCGCCTGGCACATGCTCACTACCGGCGAACTCTACAAAGACCCTGGAGCCGACTACTTCACCCGGCAGGCACCAGCCAAAACCAAGACCCGCGCCATCAGACAGCTCGAATCCCTGGGCTACCAAGTCACCTTCGAGCCCCTGGAACAGACCGGATAACCCAGCCTCACGATGTTGACCCCTCAGATCATCCAGTCAGAGGGACAACGTCACCGCAATTTTCATGTCAGAAGGACAAAAGAGGAGGAACAAACGCACCACACCTCGGGCAGAACCTTCCAAGGGGCGTGAACGGGAGGCGCAGTAGCTCATTCACGACCTCGCCGTCCTTGCCGCCACACACCGGTCGCCATACTCGTAACAAGCTGCCCAGAAGCCAAGCAACCGCTCTAGCCTTTACCGAATAGTGACCCATGAGGCGCGTGTTACCTATTGTTACGCCTGTGACTTGCAATTACTCTAGCTTATATGGTGTTAGCATGCGCAGGGATCCCACCTCCCCCTGCCACCGGGCCGGCACCCATATCAGAAGGAGAATTCCAATGGGGGAAATTCAGGCCAGCGCACCGGCATCCAGCGGGCGAGTCCGGCGGTTGTCCACGTTCGTCCACCAAACCCTGGCCCGCGCATGCACGGCGCCTGTCCCCTACAAAATCGGCGACGTAGTCATCGGCGACGATCCCTTCAACGGCCGCAATGAAGGAGTCGTGGCCTCCAAAAACCGCACATTCGTAGGGCTGCAGACCGCAGACCACATCGTCTTCTACGACTATCGGCAACTAAGGCGCCCAGACTAGCAACGAGCCCAAACCAGATCCGAACCCGCGAGAGTCAGAATGACATGTCCACTGCAAACGTCCCAACCCAGTATCTGACCATCGCCGAGGTGGCCTCGATTCTGCGTGTGTCCAAGATGACCGTATATCGACTGGCCCAGGCCCGCACCCTGACCTCTATGCGCTTCGGCAACTCCTACCGCATTCCTGAAAAAGCCGTCGAAGAGTACATCAAGAAGGCCGGCACCTCCCGTACCCCAGGAACTACACCTCCGAAAACATAGACCTCTAGGTGCGTGGGTCGGTAATTGTTTGAGGGTTCCTCAGGTTTGAGCCGTAACGGCCCGAGGCCGGTTTCCTTGTCTTGGAAAGGGGCCGGCCTT